>NZ_JBEOZT010000014.1:0-243250 GCF_040298265.1 Nonomuraea sp. NPDC001636 | reverse complement strand
TCGGGCGGGTAGTTCTTCATCACCATCAGGGACATCTCTTCCCCTGGACCTCAAGATCCAGTCTCCGAGGTGTCCACGTTCAAGGGGGAAGGCCCTGGATCGGCGCAGCCGTGTTGCCGCTCGGCGTGCTGGATCTGCAACCACGCCTTGATCTCGCCAGTGGCAAGATTGACGTACGACCAGCGGAGGCCGAGCGGCTCGATGGCCTCGATCGTGGCGGGCACATCTACGGGGCGAGCTGACCGGAAACTTCCTACTGTGGGGCGGCGGGTTTTCCGACTCCGGAACACTTCTCGCGAGTGCCAGGCTTCAGATGCTGGCTCGTTGGCTTGCCAGGGGTCGACGGAACGCTCATCCCGCATTTGGGGCATACTCCAGCCACTTAGTTGCCTCCTGATCGCACCTATCCAGCTCTGCTGGAGAAGTTCCAGCAACAACGCCTAAAATCGCCAAAGACGCTCGAGATCCCTCCTAAATTCGATGTACCCGAGGTGTCGCTCAAACCACGAAGCCATCACGAGCCGATATAAGTCCAGATCGTGGGCCGCCGTGCAGTTGAGCTGTCGGCGGAGGCCAGCCGATGCACAGCTTTCCCGGAGCCGGGTGCAGGTCCTTCGAACCACGCCGGATTGCCTGGTGGATGGGCGGTTGATAGGTACGCACACGGCTGCGTTACTTCATCGTCGCGGTGACGGCTCCAAATCGGAGTGCCCGAGCAACACCCGTGCGTGTCATGGTGGACCCCTCGGGCACGAGGGCATCGGTGGACGGCGCGGCGATCGACGATCCCTCCGGCGTCGGACGGGCGGGTGTCCGGTTGCCGGAGATGGGGGCCTGCGGCATGCCCACCGTTTCAGCCCGGAAGGGGCTGGCGTCGTTATGGATGTCAGGAGCCCTAGTGGCCCTCGGAGCCATGCTGTCGCTGCCGACCAAGACTCCTTGAGCAGCCATCTCCATGAGTCGAGCAGCGGGGCCATCCCACGGAGGCCGACGCAGTCGGGGATACGGCTCGTGCTGTTGGCAGGAAGGCTCGCTGAGCCCAGCGCGGAGAGGCAAGGCGATTAGTCTGCTCTCGAAGTGGCAGTGCGGGTCTTCTGATCACGTCCAAGGTGGCGGTGGCGAGGTAAGGAAGTGTTGGGCACGGCCCGGGCGTCGGCGGTGCAGTGTGGTGATTCGCGCCCAGGGCGCTGACGTATCGGCGCGGTGATCAGAACTGGACGTTGGTCATCGTGTACCAGGTCGGGGCGAACGTCAGCAGGGTCAGGGCGGCCAGGACGGCGAGGGCGCCGAGTACGCGCCGGGTGGTGAGGGGCGCAGAGGCGATGGGGCGCTGCTTCCATCGTCCGGCCGTGAGGAAGGCCGCGACGCCGCCCAGGAGGAGGTTGGCGGGAACCAGTTCGTACTCGCCGCGCAGGATGTGGAAACCGGCCGCGAGGATCATCGTCAGCGTCAGGCCGGCGGCGGCGAGCGGCGTCAGCATCGGCTTGACCTTGGTCATCGCCGGCAGGATCAGGCCGATGCCGCCGAGCACCTCGACGATCCCGATGAAGACGATCAGGGACTGCGGCACCGCCGCGTACCAGGCCACCGCCCGGGGTGCTGTCGCGAACAGGGCGTCGTCGTACAGCAGCACCTTGCCGAAGCCGCTGCCGGCGAAGAAGAAGCCCCAGAGCGCCTGGAGCGACCAGAGTGCGCCGTTGAGGGTGAACCTCATTCTGCGCGTCCTGGGCTGCTGCTCGATGTCCGTGATGCTGACGTGGTGGCTCATGTCCTGTCACTGCCTTTTCTGATCGGATTCGCGGGGAACTCGCCGGCGCTTCGTGCCTTCGGTCAGTACGTGGTGCGTGCTGGCGGGGCTCATCCGAACACGGAGGCGAGGTCGTGCGCATCGTCCGTGGGACAGGGTGGGACATGGGGGAGGCGGTCTACCTGCGGAAACGTGAGTTTTGCCGTGACCGCGGGATGGGACGGTCCGGGGTGGGGCGGGCGCCGCAGGGCGGGGAAGGTGTTCCTGCGGCGCCGAACCGCGGCCCGGCTTGCGGGCGTCAGTCCTGGAGGACCGAGAGGACGTTTCCTGCCGGGTCGGTGAACCAGGCGATCAGGGGGCCGCCGCCGCGGAAGATGCCCTTCTCGTCGGTCTTCAGCTGTTCGTAGCGCTGGAAGTGCACGCCGCGGGCCGCCAGGGCGTCGACGGCCTGCTCGATGTCCTCGACCGGGAAGTTGAGGATGGTGAACGTTGCGGGGACGTGGTCGGGTTTGGGGTAGACCAGGATGTCGGTGCCGCCGGCGATGTGCAGGGTGAGCAGGCCGTTCGACTCCGACACCGCCAGCCCCAGGGTGTCGCCGTAGAACGCCTTCGCGGCGGCCAGATCGTTGACGGAGAATCCGCTGAACGCCTTCGTCTTGCCGAACATCGTCACATCGCCTTCCGGTGTTCCTCGCTGAGCTGGATGATCTGGACGTAGTTGCCGTCGGGGTCGATCGCCGTGGCGAACAGGCTGCCCTCGCGGTCTTCGAGCTCGGCCAGCCAGGACACGCCCGCCTCCTCCATCCGGGCGACGATCGCGCGCGCGTCGGGGACGTCGAAGTTGAGTATCACCCGTCCGGGCTCTGGATTCTTGTCCGCCACGTCGGCGCGGGTGTCGATGATCAGGTGGAAGTCGCCGAACGTCAGCACGCCGTAATGGGTGACGTCGGTGTCGGACTCGGGGTCTAGCACGGTGGCGTACCAGGCGCGTAGTCGGGCCGGGTCGGTGCTCGCCAGGAGCAGGCTGTTCAGGTTGGGGCGCGTCATCGGTGCCTTCCGGTGGTCGGTGCGGCGGAGGGGATCCGCTTTCGGGAGGGCAGACTCGGCCGGGCGCGGGAACTCATCGGTGGCGCGCGAACGGATTTTCGCGAAGGCGCCGGGTGGCCCTGGAAGAGGGCGGGTCAGGCGGTGCGGAGGGTCAGGCCGTACGCGCTGAGGATCTCGTTGACGGGCTGGAAGTACGTCGTGCCGCCCGTGCCGCAGTTGCCGGAGCCGCCCACGGTCACGCCCTGGGCCTGGCCGCCTGAGATGAACGGTCCGCCGGAGTCGCCGGGTTCGGCGCACACGTTGGTGCGGGTCAGGCCGTACACGGTGCCCTGGGCGTAGGTGACGGTGGCGTTGTGCTGCTGGACGGTGCCGCAGTGCCAGCCGCTGGTCGGGCCCCCGCGGCAGACGGACGCCCCCACCGTCGCCTGGACGGAGCCGCGTACGGTCACCAGCGTCCCGCCGGGACCGCGGACGTACGGCTGCGCGGTGTACCCGGGGGTGGCGACCCACGCGTAGTCGTTGCCCGGGAAGGACGAGCCCTGGAAGGTGCCGGCCGGTGACTTGACCAGGTCGCCGGTGTGCCCGCAGTGTCCCGCGGTGACGAAGCCCGGAACGCTGCCCTTGGTGACCGCGAAGCCGATCGTGCAGCGCGTCGAGCCGACGTAGAAGGGGTCGCCGCCGATGATGTCGGCGTACGTGCGGGGCAGCTCGTCGGACGGCGCCACCACGACGGCCGCACTGCGCGCCGCCGCCACCAGGGCCGCGGCCGGTGAGGATCCGGAGGGGACCTGGAGGACGACCCGGTTCGCGCGGACGTCGGCGTACCAGAGGGCGGGGCCCGTCCGGACGCGGCGGGCGGCCTGGTCCAGGCGGCGCACGACGGCGTCCAGCTCCGGCAGCGAGTGCCGCACGACGACGGGGCGCGCCCCCCGGGCCGAGATCGCGGCGGTCCGATCGGGGTCGGTGGTGGCGACGACGAGGGCGGAGGCGTCCTCGGTCAGCCACGATCCGCCGTAGGAGTCGCCCAGCGAGGTGGCCAGTTCGGCCTCCAGGGCGGCGGCATGCCGCTCGTTCGCCAGCCGGGTGACCACTGCCGGCTCCGAGAGGCCGAGGTCGCGGGAGAGCGCCTCGATCACGGGGTCGGACGCCGCCTGGGCGGGGGTGGCCAGGCAGGCGGTCACGAGGGTGACGCCTGCCACTGCACAGCGAAACATGCCGCCGCTCCTCGATGGGGGGTTCTGTCACGGTAACGGCTGACAGACAAATGAGGAGATACCAAATATTTCCTATTAAGGCGATATGCCCGGCTTTCCGGCCACCGGCCGCAAATGGAGATTTTTCGACCTAAAGTTGTAACTGGTGGTATGTCGGTATCGTATTGGGCCTGGAGGTGTTCCCTATGGGTAATGGTGTTCGTCATTTCGCCGGGGCCGCGGTGGGGGTCGCCGCGATCCCGTTGATCGCGGCCGGTCTCCTGTACGGACCCCGCGCGACCACGTCCGTCCCCGACTGGACGGCGACGGCGGCGCTGGCGGGGACCGCGGTCCTCGTCGCAATCCTGGCCGGTTCCCGGATTTCCCCGGTCGCCTCGCTGCTGCCCGGCCTGGCTTTCACGGCCCTGGCCGGGGCGACGGTCGTGCGGGCCGCCACGGGAGGCGACCGGAGAATGGGATTCGACCTGGTTCCCGCCGATTATCTGGACGCGTACGCGGCATTGCTGAATACCTGGTCGTTGGTGGTCGGCGGCATTCTGCTGACCGCTTCGCTGTTCCCGTCCCGCTGGCGGGCGCGCCGGGGCGGGACGCCGACTCCGGAGAAGGAGGGGGAGGAGCCGCCGCCGCTGCCCAAGCGCGTCCCGTTCGCGTCGAAGAGGATCACATCGGCGCGACCCGCTCCCGGGCCAGCCACAGGGCGATGACCACGTACGGCAGGACCAGGAGGGCGAACGTCGTGCCGTGGGACAGGAACGGCGATCCCGCGCCGTAGGCTGTGTAGACGGCCAGGGTGACCACGTTCGTGCCGAGCCCGGCCACCGACGTCACGGTGGCCCGCTGATCGCCCGAGACGCGTTCCTGCAGCCGCGTGTCGGCCACCACGCCGGCCATCTGGAACGCCCCGAAGGCGCCGGCGACCAGCACGAACCCGGCCGGATGCGGAACCAGCGCGCCCGCCGCCATGGCCAGCGCGGCCAGCCCGAGGACCAGCGCGAACGACCGCTCGCTCAGGCGGCGGGCGGGCCCCGCCAGCAGGCCGCCCGCCGCCGCCCCGACCCAGACGGCCAGGACGAGCAGCGGGACGGCCGTCCTGGGCGCGCCGGTCGCGGCGGCCAGGAACGGCACGTACTCCTCCAGAGCGCCCCAGATCGCCGTCACGACGGAGATCAGGACGATCGCTTCGAGCACGTTCCGATCGGTACGGGCCTCGGCCACACCGGCCCGCAGAACCGCGAGATACCGCCCACCCGAATCAGTGGACGACTCGACGGCACCGGGACGCCGCTCGGGCAGGGTCAGCGCGGTGGCGGCGCACAACAGGCAGGCCGCCACGCTGGCCACCCCCACCGCCGGATATCCGCCGACCGCGAAGACGGGCGTGGCGAGGGCGATCGCCGACGCGGCGGCGGCGATGCCGATCGAATGGGCCCGGCCCATGACGGCGGCGTACCGGCCCTGGAGGCCCCGGCGTTCGAGCTCCTCGTACGCGAGCGCCTCGAAGGCGCCCGAGACGAGCGCGCCCTCGGCCCCCCACAACACGAAGCCCAGCGCGAAGGCCCAGTAGGACGGGAACAGCACCCACAGCGCGAAGCCGGCGCCGGCCAGCAGCGGGCCCAGGAACAACAACAGTCTGCGGGACACCGCGTCGGCCCAGGCGCCGGAGGGGATCTCCAGCACCATGCCGGTCACGGACCAGATGACGAACAGCGAGGACGTCTCGGCCACCGAGAGCCCGGAATCGGTGAACAACAGCGTGTACACCGGGTAGAGCAGGACGAACTCGCCGAGGAACGTGTAGAGGTAAAGCTTGGGGACGAACATGCGGCCCTCTCGGAAGGGGCGGACAGGGACTCCGTCTGGTGCTCGGCACCTCGGAGGCCCGCGCGCGCTCCTGCCGCGTCGGCCGCTGGTGGTTCATCAATGTCGCCAGTGCATGCCCGGAGTCTAGCCCCGGCCCGCCTCCCCGCGCTCGCCCGTACGCGCTAGGCGGATCTGGCCGGCTCCTCGGGCCGCGGGATCCACTTGTGCGCCCAGGTGACCAGCTCGTCGAGCACCGGGCGCAGCTCCTGGCCCATCTCCGTCAGGTGGTATTCGACCCGCACCGGCGACGTGGCCAGCACCCGCCGCTCGACGAGCCCGGCCGTCTCCAGCTCGCGCAGCCGGCGGGCCAGCATCGTGTCGTTGATGCCCGGGATGGCCGCCTTGAGATCGGCGTAACGATGGGCGCCCTTGAAGATCATGTGGATCAGGGCTCCCGACCACCGGGCGCCGATCAGTTCGAGGGCGACGTGGAACCGGACGCAGACGGAATGGGGGCTCACGGGGGCGATCCTAACATTTGCTAAGAAATGTTTAGTTACTCAATAATGTTGAGGTATCAACTACCTGAGGAGGAACCCCATGGACAAGCCAGTCCTGCAGATCATCGTCGCCAGCACCCGTCCCGGCCGCGCCGGGCGCGAGGTCGCCGAGTGGTTCAGGAGCCGGGCCGTCGCCGCCGGCCAGTTCGACGTCGAGCTGGTCGACCTCGCCGAGGTGGGCCTGCCGTTCCTCGACGAGCCGAACCACCCCAAGCTCAAGCAGTACGTGAACGCCCACACCAAGGAGTGGAGCGCCACCGTCGACCGGGGCGACGCCTTCGTGTTCGTGACCCCCGAGTACAACCACAGCTTCACGGCCGTGCTGAAGAACGCCCTGGACTACCTGCACCACGAGTGGCAGCACAAGGCGGCGGGGTTCGTCAGCTACGGCGGGATCTCCGGCGGCACCCGGGCGGTGAACGGCCTGCGCCAGGTCGTCAGCACGCTGAAGATGATCCCCGTGGTCGAGGCCGTCAACATCCCCTTCTACCAGCAGTTCATCGCCGAGGACGGCACGGTGGCGCCCAACGACGTCATGATCGCCGCCGCCGACGCCATGCTCGCCGAGCTGGCCAAGCTCACCGGCGCGCTGCGTCCCATGCGGCTGGCCTCCGCCTGAGCTACGCTGCCGGTCGTGGCGCTGGCAGTGGATGTGGTGGTCCGTTACCGCAAGGCCGTGACGTACGGCGTGCACGCGGTGCTCGCCGCCCTGGAGACCTCGGGCGTGCGGCACCGGCAGCTGCTGGGCGTCACCCCGGAGGAGACGGCGGCCCACATCGCGGCGAGCCGGGCCGACCGGGTGCTCGTGCTCTGGTCGTTCTACTCACCCGACGCCGAGGCCATGGCCGCCGAGCTGGCCGCCGTCAGGTCGCTCAGCGAGGGCCGGGGCCTGCACATCGCCGGTGGCGTGCACGCCACCGCCGAGCCGCAGCAGGTCCTCGACGCCGGCTGGGACCTGGCCGCGATCGGCGAGGGCGAGTCCACGATCATCGCCCTCGTCGAGGCGCTGCGGCGGGACGAGCCGCTGACCACCGTGCCGGGCCTCGCGGTCAAGGACGCCGACGGCGTCGCGCTCAGGACGCGCCCGGCCCCGCAGCTCCCGCTCGACGCGTTCCCGTCCTTCCTGGGACGTAAGGGGCCGATCGAGATCACCCGGGGCTGCCGGTACACCTGCCGGTTCTGCCAGACGCCGTTCATGTTCGGCGGGCAGTTCCGCCACCGGTCGGTGGCGAGCGTGCGCGAGCACGTCAAGGGCATGGTCGAGCAGGGGCTGCGGGACGTGCGGTTCATCACGCCGACCTCGCTCTCCTACGGCTCGCCGGGCCCCGACCCCGATCTCGGCGCGGTGGAGGAGCTGCTGGCGGGGGTCAAGGAGGAGCTGCCGCCGCACGGCCGGGTGTTCTTCGGCAGCTTCCCCTCGGAGGTGCGGCCCGAGCACGTCACGCCCGAGGCCATGCGGCTGCTCAAGCGGTACGTCGCCAACGACAACCTGATCATCGGCGCCCAGTCGGGGTCCGACCGGGTGCTGGCCGCCTCGGGCCGGGGGCACGGCACCTCGCCCGTGCGCGACGCCGTCCGGATCGCCGTCGAGCACGGCTTCAGACCGAACGTCGACTTCATCTTCGGCATGCCGGGGGAGTCGGAGGAGGACCAGCACCAGTCGCTCGTGCTGGCCGGCGACCTGGCCGAGCTGGGCGCCCGCATCCACACGCACACGTTCATGCCGCTGCCCGGCACGCCCTGGCGGGACGCCGAGCCCGCGTTCATCCCGCTCGCGACCATGCGGGAGCTCGACCGGCTGGCCCAGCGCGGCGACGCGTACGGCCACTGGCGCCGTCAGGCCGAGCACTCGGCCCGGCTGGCCGAGACGGCCAAGGCCTACCCCCGCCGCACCCGCCGCCGCCGAACCGACTGACGAGGCGCGGCGTGCCGAGCGGCTCGGTCAGTCGTCGTCGGTGAGTCGTTCGAGCGCGCGGTTGATGGAGTCGCCGAGCGGCCGCAGAACCTCGGAGAGCGCCTCGGCCAGCGGTCTGAGGATCTCCGTCGCCTCGTCCAGCAGGTCGGGCGACTTGTGCTCGGGAGGCGCCCAGCGCATGGCGTCCGCGCTCAGCGTCTCCCATTCGTCCACGACGCCGTCGATGGCGTCGAGGACGTGATCCGGATCGTTTGGCATGACCCTCTCCGGAACAAATCGGTCGGATACCTGCCACGGTACCTTCAGGCCGGGATCGACACCCCTACCCCGCCCCGGGTCTGCGCGCCGTACCGCTCCTTGTCGGCGGCCAGGTCGAGCGGGCGGATGGCGGACCGGGCGGCCAGGGTCTCCTCCGTGATCAGTGCGGCGGGCACGAGCCAGGAGACCTCGAACTCCAGCCCGTCGGGGTCCTTGGCGTACAGCGCCTTGGTCGTCCCGTGGTCGGAGGCGCCGACGAGGGAGCCGAGCTCGCTCAGGGTGACCGCGATGCGCTCCAGCTCGTCGAGCGTGTCGACCTCCCACGCCAGGTGGTAGAGCCCGACGGCGGTGCGTCCGGCGGGCGAGGGGCCGGCGCCCGCACCGATCTCGAACAGCCCGAGGTCGTGGTCGTTGCTGGAGCCGGGGGCCTGGAGGAACGCGGCGCCGCGCATGCCCATGACCACCTCGAATCCGAGCGCCTCCCGGTAGAAGGCCACGCTGCGCTCCACGTCACGGACGTAGAGGACCGCGTGATTGAGCCTGTGGACCGGCATGGTCGTCCCCTTTCACCTGTTTCTCCCCGGTCAGAGTACATGAGAGTTCAACTAAAATGAGAGAGTGACCCGATGGCTGGATCCGGACGAGCAGCAGACCTGGCGTGACTTCCTGGCCGCCGGTCAGCTCATCAACGAGGCGCTGGACCGGCAGCTCCAGCGCGAGGCGGGCATGCCGCACACCTACTACATGATCCTGGTGGCGCTGTCGGAGGCGCCGGGCCGGTCGATGCGCATGAGCGAGCTGGCCGCCAGGGCCCAGAGCTCCCAGAGCCGCCTGTCGCACGCCGTCGCCCGCCTGGAGGAGCGCGGCTGGGTGCGCCGTGAGCGCTGCCCGGCCGACGGCAGGGGCAACATCGCCGTCCTGACGGACGAGGGGTTCGCCACGCTGGCCGCCACCGCCCCGGGCCACGTGGAGGAGGTGCGTCGGAGCCTGTTCGACGTCCTCACCCGCGAGCAGGTCCGCGAACTCGGCGCGATCTGCTCGGCCGTGCGGGACACGCTGGAGCGGTAGCGAGCGAACTGTCATGGCCAGGCCGTAGCCTCTCCCGGTAGCCGAACGAGGGGATTGCCGATGCACGACACCGAAGAGGCACTGTTCCGGACGGTCCACGGCATCGCCGGGCTGATGGCGGGCCAGCCCGTGCCCGTCGTCATGGAGGCGTTGCTGCGCCATCTGCCCAAGGCCCCAGGTCTCGAGGTGACGGAGATCCGCAAGATCGCGGAGGAGATCAGCGTCGGCCGCGACCCCTCGGGGCTGTGAATCACCCGAATTGCCCCTGAACGTCGCTCCCGAGCGGGGATACCATCTCAACCATCTCGCGCGGGAGCACGCATAAGGAGTTCGGGTGACGCTGGTCGCTGGGGTTGATTCCTCCACGCAGAGCTGCAAGGTCGTCATTCGCGAGGCCGAGACGGGCGCGCTGGTCAGGCAGGGCCGCGCCGCCCATCCGGCCGGCACCGAGGTCCACCCCTCCCACTGGTGGACCGCGCTGCTGCGGGCCGTCGAGGAGGCCGGCGGCCTCGCCGACGTCGCCGCGGTCAGCGTGGCCGGGCAGCAGCATGGCATGGTCTGCCTCGACGAGGCGGGCGAGGTCGTGCGCGACGCCCTGCTCTGGAACGACACCCGCTCCGCCCGGGCCGCCGCCGACCTGGTGGCGGAGCGGGGCGGGCCGGGGGCCTGGGCCGACGCGGTCGGCTCGGTGCCCGTCGCCGCGTTCACCGTGGCCAAGCTGCGGTGGCTGGCCGAGCACGAGCCGGACAACGCCCGCCGCACGGCGGCGGTCTGCCTGCCGCACGACTGGCTGACCTGGCGGCTGGCGGGCGCGCTCGCCCTGGGCGGCGGCTCCGTCCTGGGCGGCGGCTCCGGTCCGGGCGGCGGCTCCGGTGCTCGGGGCGGCTCCGGTTCGGGCTTCGACCTCGCGGCCTGGCACGACACGCCCCCGCCGCCGCTCGACCTGCTCACCACCGACCGGGGCGACGCCTCGGGCACCGGCTACTGGTCCCCGGCGACCGGCGCCTACCGCACCGACCTGCTCAAGGCCGCCTTCGGCGCCGTCCCGCTGCTGCCCCGGGTGCTGGGGCCCGCCGACCGCGCGGGCGACCCGGCGTCGGCCGGGCCGCTGCTCGCGCCGGGCACCGGCGACAACATGGCGGCCGCACTCGGCGTCGGGGCCGGGCCGGGTGACGTGGTGGTCTCGCTCGGCACGTCCGGGACGGTGTTCGCGGTCGCGGAGACGCCCAGCGCCGACCCCACCGGCGCGGTCGCCGGGTTCGCCGACGCCACCGGGCGTTTCCTGCCGCTGGTGTGCACGCTGAACGCCGCCCGGGTCCTCGACGCCGCCGCCGGGCTGGCCGGGGTCGGCCTCGACGAGCTGAGCGACCTCGCGCTCCGGGCTCCGGCGGGGGCCGGGGGGCTGACGCTGGTGCCGTACCTGGAGGGCGAGCGCACCCCCAACCGGCCCACCGCGACCGGCTCGGTCCTCGGGCTCACGCTGGCCACCTCGACCCCGGCCCACCTGGCCCGCGCGGCCGTCGAGGGCATGCTGTGCGGCCTCGCCGACGCCCTCGACGCGCTCGGCACCCGTCCGGAGCGGGTGCTCCTGATCGGCGGCGCGGCCCGCTCGGAGGCCGTCCGCCGCGTCGCGCCGACCGTCTTCGGCGTGCCGATCGCGGTGCCGCCGCCCGGCGAGTACGTCGCCGACGGCGCCGCCCGCCAGGCCGCCGCCCTCCTCACGACCCCCGACTGGCGGACCGAGGACACCGAGACCTACGACGCCCCGGCCGTCCCGGAGATCCGCGCCCGCTACGCCAGGGCCACGTCCCACGTGCTCGACTGAGGGCTCTTGTTATTGGGCGAAAAAAGCCTCGCGGTGGACAAGTCATTAGAAATCCGATGCGTGTCGGAGTTGCTGGTCGCGGACGTGCGAAGCGATGCTGCGATCAGCGTGATACCTGCAACCACGGGTGTCCTTCCTGCGAGAAACGGAGAGATCCGTGGCCCTCACTCTCAATGCGGTGACCATTGACGCCGACGACAATGTCAACGGCGTGTTCCGGTACGACGGCTCCGGCACTTCCTGGACCAAGATCAGAGGACCGGTCACTGTCAATGGGCCTTTCGGCGGCGGCTGGGGAACCCTCGTCGAGGGCACCGGCGACGAGACGGGCACCGCATTCGGCTACAGCGGCACCCCTTTCGACTGGTTCTCCGTCGGCGAGGTCGGCGGGACCTACGCCGTCTCCGACGACACCCTCTTCAAGACGCCTCGGGACGGCAGCCGGATACTCCAGTTCGACGGCTTCGACGGCGACACGCCGCTGTGGAGCAAGGTCGGCGACTCCGGCTTCCTGCAGGTGGCGGGGTTCAGCGTCGTAGCTCAGATGCCCGACTTCCAGGGTGACACCTTCCTCTACAGCGGCAACCCGAACGACTGGGAACGCATCGGCCCCAAGGGCGGCGCATATGCGATCGCGGATGCGGTCTACCGGACGGACCCTCTAGGCAACACGGTGTTCAGATACACCGGCTCCGGAACCGCCTGGGACAATCTCGGCGCCCCTCCCCGCGGTGTCCTCCGAATCTTCGCCGGAGGTTTCGGGCTGTTCGCCACCGCCGCCGACTTCAGTGGCGTTTATCAATTCCAGGACGCGGCCGGAAACTGGCAGCGCATCGGGGAGCACAGCGCGTCCTGCGCGGTCACGGACGACACCGTTTTCCGAGTGGCTCGGGACATGAGCGTATTTCAATACGATGGATTCGATGATTCCTGGACGCCCGTCGGCCGTCCCGACCGAGTGTTCTCCCTCTTCGTCGCCTCCGACTGAGGGACGTCCACCCCGGGGGCCGGGGAGGGGGACTCAGGGGTCGACTCAGGGACGGGTCGGGGGTGCCACCGGATGTGGCGGCACGCCTGTGGGCGCGAGAGTTGGGCACATGACCGCAGTGCCGAACAGCAGAGTGAGAGTCGCGAGAGCGCCCTGGAGCGTGAACCTGAGGGCCCTCATGACCCCGACGAGGCTCTACCCTCTGATCGCCTGTGCGTCGATCGTGTTCTCGGTGGTCGCGATCCTGGTCGGCCACTTCGGGCCCGACCCCTATCTCGACCCCATGAACGTGACCATCAGCGAGTACGCCGTGACCGACCGCGGGGGCGTCACGGAGGTCGCGATGGCGGTGCTCGGGCTCGGGTCGCTCGCGCTGCTGACCGCGCTGCGCAGGATCGGGGCGCCGGTCCGGGGGCTGCCGGAGAAGCTGCTCATGGTGTGGGCGGCGGCGCTGGTCGTGGTGGCGGTCATCCCGACCGTCCCGCTCGGTCTCGATCTCGATCTCGCGGCCCAGATCCACCGGTACGTGTCGATCGCGGCGTTCGTGAGCCTGCCGGCCGCCGGGGCGCTGCTGGTGCCCAGGCTGACCGCGGACGTTCACTGGAAGCCCGTCGCGCGGGCCGTGGAGTGGGTGGCGCTGGCGGGCGGGTTCGGGCTGCTGGCGATCACGTACGTGGCCCTGCCGGGGGAGCGGGTCATGATCGGCCTGGTCGAGCGGCTGCTGCTGGGCGCCGAGGTGTCGTTGCTCGGCCTGCTGGCGGCGTGGGCGCTGTGGCTGACGTGGTCGCCGGCCCGCGCCCCGAAGCACCCAGTAGACGCAAATTTCCCGACATATCACAGATTTATCGCTAGTCGATCTTAATCTCCTCTGTTTCGGTGCTATTCTCTCCGCGATCTTCTATGCGGGAGCAGGTGTCATGGCATCGGGCAGATCCATCCGATTCAAGATCTCGACGCTGCTCGTCATCCCCTTGATCTCCCTGATCGCGCTCTGGGGCTTCGCCGCGAGCACGACCACGGGTGAGGCGCTGAACCTCTTCAAGGTCGACGCCATCTGGTCGGGAGTGATCAACAACGCCGACGGCGTGATCTCCAGCCTCCAGGTCGAACGCCTGGCCTCCGCCGAACGCCTCGCCGGTACGGCGACCGAGCAGGGCGCCCTGACCAAGGCCCGCGCCAAGGTGGACGCCGCCAGGAAGACCCTGCGCGAGCAGGCCCTGTCGGAGGACGCCCAGTCGGCGATGACCGACGACATGAAGAAGCAGTTCCAGGTCGTCCTGGACACCGTCGACCGGCTGCCGGAGGTCAGGCGCAAGGTCGACGAGCGCAGGATCACCCCCGGCAACCTGGTCACCGAGTACGCCAAGGTCTCCGACGAGGTCCACCTGCTGTACTCCAGGCTGACCGTCAGCACCGACCTCCAACTGTCCCTCCAGGCCCACGGCCTGATCGCGGCCGACGAGGTGCGCGAGCTGCTCAGCCGCGAGAACGCCCTGGTCGTCGCCTCCAACGGCCGTCCCTCGATGCACGACGTGCACCTGCTGGCCGGCATCGACGGCACCCGCACGTTCCTGTTCCCGAAGGCGCTGGCCAACCTCGACACCGAGCTGCGGGCGCCGTTCGAGAAGCTGTTCTACTCCTCCAGGTACATCACCATGGAGAGCCTCCTGCGGAGCTTCGTCGCCGGCCAGCCGGCCGACATGGACCTCTGGCGGGGCATCGCCGACCAAGTGCTCAAGGAGTACAGCGAGGCCGTCTGGGACACCGGGGACAAGCTGCTGGGCCGGATGCAGCCGGCCGGCGTGGTCATCGTGGTCAGGGCCGCGATCGCGGGCGCGCTGGGGCTCATCGCGGTGGCCTTCTCGATCTTCATCTCCGTCCGGGTGGGCCGCAGGATCACCAGGGAGCTGGCCACCCTCCGCCGTACGGCGCTGGACCTGGCCGAGGTCAGGCTGCCCGACGTGGTGACGAAGCTGCGTACCGGCGAGCGGGTGGACATCGAGGCCGAGGCGCCGCCCATCAAGGTCGGCGACAACGCCACCAGCGAGGTCGCCGACCTCGCCGCCGCCTTCGACAGCGTGCAGAGCACCGCCGTGGACGCCGCCGTCGAGCAGGCCAGGCTGCGCGAGGGCGTGTCCGAGGCGCTGCGCAACCTGGCCAGGCGCAGCCAGTCGCTGCTCCAGCGTCAGCTCAGGATGCTGGACGAGATGCAGCACCAGACCGAGGACCCCGAGGCCCTGGAGCGCCTGTTCCGGCTCGACCACCTGACCACCCGCATGCGCCGCCACGCCGAGGGCCTGGTGCTGCTCTCGGGCGGCACGGCGGGCCGCAGGTGGCGCGGCGTCATCCCGGTCGAGGACGTGCTGAGCGGCGCCGCCGCCCAGGTCGAGGAGTACACCCGGGTCCGGGTCTACCCGATGCCCGAGTGCGGCGTGTCCGGCTCGGCCGTGGCCGACCTCATGCACCTGTTCGCCGAGCTGATCGAGAACGCGACGTCGTTCTCGGCGCCCGCCAACGAGGTCTCGGTGCGCGGCGAGATGGTCGGCAGGGGCTTCGCGGTCGAGATCGAGGACCGCGGCCTCGGCATGGACGAGGAGACCCGCAGGTCCATCAACGACCGGCTGGCCAGCCCGCCCGAGTTCGACCCCGCGCAGACCGAGCGGCTGGGGTTCGCGGTGGTCGGCATGCTGGCCGCCCGGCACGGCATCAAGGTGACGCTGAAGCTGTCCCCGTACGGCGGCACGACCGCCATCGTGCTCGTGCCGGGATCGCTGGTCGAGCCCATGGCGACGCCGGTGCGGCCGATGGAGTTCGAGCCCGTGTCCGTCTCCGTCCTCCG
This sequence comes from Nonomuraea sp. NPDC001636, assembly GCF_040298265.1. NCBI lineage: Bacteria > Bacillati > Actinomycetota > Actinomycetes > Streptosporangiales > Streptosporangiaceae > Nonomuraea > Nonomuraea sp. NPDC001636. Next base: position 227,989 of record NZ_JBEOZT010000014.1, on the reverse strand, counting down.
GTCCGAGCGGCCGGTCGACGCGGGGGAGGCGACCGGGCCGGGCGAGCTGCCGCGCCGGGTGCGCACGAGCAAGCGTGCGGGGCCCGCGCCGGGCGAGGGGCAGGACCTGCCCCGCCGCGACCGGCAGACGGGCCTGCCGCAGCGGCAGCGGCTCAGGCAGGCGCCCCTGGCCGCGCCGACGCCACCGGCGCCCGTGGCGCCCGTGGCCGACGAGCGTTCTCCTGAGGAGACCAGGGCGCTGCTCTCCTCACTCCAGTCCGGATGGCAGCGGGGGCGGCAGGAAAGCGACCAGGATGGGGGTTCCCGAGCGTGAGCGGCGAGCACGAGTGGGTTGACGAGGAGGCCGGGCCCGTCGTCCGGCCGTACGCCGTGGCGCGGGGGCGCACCAGGCCCTCGTCCCCGGCCCTCGATCTGCTGGCGACCGTCGTCTCGACGGGACGGCCCACGCCGGCCAAGGCCGAGCTGAGCGGCCAGCACCGGCGGCTGATGAGCTGCCTGTCCGGCCACTCCAGGCCCGTCGCCGAGGTCGCCTCGGAGCTCGGGCTGCCCGTGGGCGTGATCCGGGTGCTGCTCGGCGACCTGCTGGAGTACGACCTGATCGACGTGCGCCCGCCGCGCGACAAGACCGCCAACCCGACGGAGAGCCTGCTCCGCGAGGTGATCAACGGGCTGCGCGCGCTCTAGCCCGGCGGCGGGCCGCGCCCGCCCGGGTTCGCGGCGGGCCGCGCGTCCTAGTTGGCGGCGGTGAGCGTCCGCAGGGAGTGCTCGACCAGGGTGATCATCACTTCCTTGGCCGAGGCCCTGCGCCGCACGTCGCACAGCATCACGGGGACGTCGTCGTCGAGGTCGAGCGCGATGCGCACGTCGTCCACGCTGTGCTGGGACGCGCCGTCGAAACAGTTGACGGCCACCACGAACGGCGTGCCGCGCTGCTCGAAGTAGTCCACCGACGGGAAGCAGTCGGTCAGCCGCCGCGTGTCGGCGATCACGACCGCGCCCAGCGCGCCGTAGGACAGCTCGTCCCACATGAACCAGAACCGTTCCTGGCCGGGGGTGCCGAACAGGTAGACGACCAGTCCGTCGCGGATCGTGATGCGGCCGAAGTCCATCGCCACGGTGGTGGTCGTCTTGGCCTCCACGCCGTCGAGGTCGTCGACCCCGATCCCGCGGTCGGAGAGCACCTCTTCCGTGCGCAGCGGCTTGATCTCGCTGATCGACCCGACCAGGGTGGTCTTGCCGACGCCGAACCCGCCCGCGATGAGGATCTTCAGCGCGACGGGGTCCTCAGAGAGCACGGAGTCCATTGATCACTTCCTTGAGAATGCGCTCATTCGAACGCGACCCCGTTGCCGAGGGCGACGTCACCGAGATGAGGCCGTGGTCACGCATGTCGCCGAGCAGCACCCGGACGACGCCTACGGGCAGGTCGAGCTCGACGGCCAGGTCGGCCACCGAGATCGGGCTCCGCGCCGCCCGCAGGATGAGCTGCTGTTCCGGCCCGAGGTCGTCCGCCTGGTCGGCGAGCGCGCGCACGGACGCGACGAGGTCGAAGGCGTCTCCCGACGAGCGCGTCCGGCCTCGGATGAGGGCGAAGGGCCGGACGACGGGCCCGGCCTCCTCGTCGTACCAGCGGGGGGCGTCGGTCATGCCGTTCCCGCGCGCGGGTTGGTGGTGATGTGCTGGCCCACCCGCTTGACCAGCATCGCCATCTCGTACGCGATGTGCCCGACGTCGACGTTCGCCTCGGCGATCACGGCCAGGCAGGTGCCCTGGCCGGCCGCGGTGACGAACAGGAACGCGCTCTCCATCTCCACGATGGTCTGGCGCACGTCGCCGCCGCCGAAATGGCGCCCGGTGCCGCGGGCCAGGCTCTGGAAGCCCGCGGCCACGGCCGACAGGTGCTCGGCGTCCTCGCGGGTCAATCCCTTGGAGTACCCGACGGCCAGGCCGTCGGTGGAAAGGATGACCGCCTGGCGGACGGCGGCGACCCTGCCTGCCAGGTCGTCGAGCAGCCAGTTCAGCTCACCGGTGTTGGTGGTTTGCGCAGTCATGCGTCCCCCTTGCTCATGGGCTCCTCCTCGGAGGCTTCTTCTCGGGCACGTTGGGTTCCCCGCTGGAACGCGGAGAACAGATCGCGTACCTCGTCGGGAGAGCGTTCGGCCTGCGGCTCCGGCTCCGGCGGTTCTTCCTTGAGCTGCGGCGCCAGGTTCGCCTGGCGCACGCGCCTGGGCAGTCCGGCGTGGGTGCCCGAGGTGACCACCGCGAGGGCCTTCTTCGTCCGGCTCGGCAGCTCCGCCGGCGCCGGCCGGCCGTCGTCGTCGCCGGTGGTCAGCGCGGCCTGGTCGGCGACCAGCGAGCGCGGCACGAGCACGATGGCCGCGGTGCCGCCGTAGGGCGAGCGGCGGAGCTGGACCTTGACGCCGTGGCGTTCGGCCAGCCTGGCCACCACGAACAGGCCCAGCCGGTCGCTGTCGGCCAGGTCGAACTCGGGCGGCGCGGACAGCAGCTTGTTGATCGCGGCGTACTCGACGGCCGACAGGCCGAGCCCCTTGTCCTCGATCTCGATGGCGTAGCCGTTGCTGACCACGTCGCCGCGGATCTGGACCACGGTGTCCGGCGGTGAATAGATGGTGGCGTTCTCGACCAGTTCGGCCACGAGGTGCGTGAGGTCGGCCGCGGAGCCGCCGTCGAACGCGCTGACCGGCATGGCCTCGACGTTGACCCTCGTGTAGTCCTCGACCTCGGCGACCGCGGCCCGGACGATGTCGATCACCGGCACCGGCCTGCGCCAGGCCCGCGCCGGGGGCGCGCCCGACAGGATCATCAGGCTCTCGGCGTGCCGCCGCATGCGGGTGGTCAGGTGGTCGAGGCGGAAGAGCTCCTCCAGCCGGTCGGGGTCGTGCGTGCGGCGCTGCATGCCGTCGAGCAGCCCGAGCTGCCGGTGCAGCAGGCCCTGCTTGCGCCTGGCGAGGTTGAGGAAGACCTGTCCGACCCCGCGGCGCAGCGCGGCCTGCCCGACGGCCGCCGTCACCGCCGTGCGCTGCACGGACGCGAAGGCCCGGCCCACGTCGGTGATCTCCGCCGATCCGCTCACCCTGATGGCCCTGGCCTCCTTCCGCACGTCAACGTCCTCGCCCTTGCGCAGCCTGTCCACGACGTCGGGCAGGCGCACCTCCGCCAGCTCGATCGCGGCGGTGCGCAGCCCGTACAGCTCGCCCGCCAGGCGGCGACCGAAGCGTACAGAGATGATGATCGACGCGAGCACGGCTATCAACCCGAGGCCGCCCGCGACGGCGATCTCGACGACCGTGCCGGTCGCGGCCCGCGAGGTCCGGCCGGCCAGCGCCTCGGCCGCGGCGGCGCTGTCGCGGTCCAGTTCGGTGGTGAGCCGGTCCACCGCGCTCTTCCACGCCTCGGCGTCGGCGGGCGGCGCCCCGGTCTTGACGACCCTGGACTCCAGCGCGGAGAAGGTCAGGAACGGCTGGGACGCGAACACCTGCTCGAACGGCCTGCGCAGCGGCACGTCGAGCCCGGCCAGCCCGCGGGCGTGCAGGAACTTCCTGGAGGCCGCGTACTCGGTGAAGGCGGCCCGCTCGGGCTCGGTCAGCCGCTTGTCCACCAGCGCGCCGACGATGAGGGCGTGCTCCCTGGCGATGTACTCCCGGGCGCTGCCCATGGCGTGCAGGGAGGTGGCCTGCTGGAAGACGGTCAGGTCGGAGACGGAGATCAGGTGGTCGTAGAGCGCGAAGACGGCGTCGAGCACCTGGTTGTAGGCGTCCACGCCGGCCAGGCGGGAGCTGATGCCGCCGTCGATGTCGGCGCGGATGGAGCCGAGCCGGTCGAGGTGGGCGGTCAGGGCGTCGAGCGGCATCCGCAGGTCGTCGTCGACCGCGTCGCCCGCCTCGGTGACGGCGTGCTCGAAGTCGGCCGCCGCCTTGTCCGTACGGGCCCGCTGCGCGCCCAGGACCTCGGTGAGTTCACGGGTGGTGAGCGCCTCGGCGGAGCGCACCCGTTCGGACTGGAGCTGAACGCCCAGGTCGGTGGAGGTGACGCCGAGTGTTTCGTAGAGCGTGTCGGCCCGGAGGAGTGACTGTGCGTCGCCCATGGTCAGGTTGAGGACGAAACCCCACAGCGCGCTGAGAGACAGGAGGGGTAGCAGCAGCAATAAAAAGATCTTGAACCGAATTGACCGGTTTCGCGAGCCCATGTCCCAACCTCGAGTCGGGGGCATTTCCACACCTTGTGTAAATACACCTCCGGAAGATCGCACAGGAGACTAGCATCGTTTATGGTTCCGGCGCAGTGGGAGGAACAGGATGATTACCGTGATTATTGGGGCATGATCTCGGTCTCCCGGCTGGCCGCGCGCAGCACCCGCCAGAGCCACCCCAGCGCGACCAGCGAGATCACGATGAGCCCGGCCCAGTTCACCAGCGTGTACAGGTGCACCTGCCCTTCGGTCACGTTCGGCACCCGGCCGATCCGCAGCAGCTCGAACTGCCACGGCCGCCCGGTCAGCACCAGAGTGATGGCGATGGCGATGGCGCTCATCGAGTCCCACAGCGCGTGCAGCAGCGAGACGCCGAGGTAGCACCACACGACGTGCCCGGTGAGGCGTCCGTGGGCGGCGAACAGCACGCCGCCGAGTATCGCGGTCCACAGGCCGTGGCCCACCGGTGCCAGGAGGCCCCGCAGGATCTCGGTCTCGACGAGCTGCGCCAGCGACAGGCCGTCGGCGGTGAACAGGGCGTTGAAGGCGTAGCCGGAGCTCTCGAAGGCGGCGAAGCCGAAGCCGACCGTCGCGCCGAGCACCACGCCGTCCCTGGACGAGCGCCGGACCGCGTGCCGGGTGACGTACATCAGCGCGGCCAGCTTCACGCCCTCCTCGATCAGGCCGACCAGCGCGTACATGAGGAACGAGGGCCGGATCAGCCAGCTCTCCAGCAGCGACGCGCCGAGCACCCCGAGCACGCCGCCGACCACGAACGCCCGGAACTGCAGCTCCACCGTGACCACCGGCGAGCGGTCGCGCCCGTGCGCCCACACCACGAACGTCACCGGGATCAGGAAGCTGCCGAACAGCACGACGGTCGGCACCAGGTTGGAGTTCGCCGTCCAGGCCGTGACGGCGACCGTGGCCAGCCACAGGACCAGCCCGCCGAGGAAGACCCGCAGCCAGGGCCTCATGCGGTGAGCTCGCGCACGGCCCGGTGCGCGGCCACCACGGCCGCGTCGCCGCCGGCCGCCGGTTCGGTGTCCGACCCGGCGATGGCGATGCGGCCGAACCTCCTGCGGGCGACGTCGGCGGGGAAGGGGCCGTCGGGGTAGAAGGGGTGCCAGGGCCGGCAGTACGCCACCGGCAGCCCGTGCCCCCAGCGGTGGACGGTGACCGCCTCGACGCCGGCCCGGGGGCCCAGCAGCCGGGCCACCTGGTCGCGCACGCCGTCCGCCAGCCGGTCGTACGGCGTCGCCATCATCTCCCGCCGGCCCGCCGCCGCCCCCGCCACGGGCCCGAGCTCCGACCGGCACGGCGTGGCCAGCAGGCGCAGCCCCTCGGGCGCGGGCTCGCTCAGGCACCAGAACGCGCCCGTCCAGCGGGTGCGCCCGATCCGCGCCCGGCCCCCGCGCAGCCGGACGGTGGCCTCCAGGACCGGCAGCCGGGCCGCCTGGCCCAACGCCCGCCGCTGCTGCTCGGGCAGGTCGGGCACCAGGCGCGGCACATCCGCGCTCCAGCAGGCCATGATCACCGACTCCGCGCCGACGGTCCTGACCCGATGCCCGTCGAAGTACGCGACCACCACGGACGCGTCCCCGTGCCGGACCGAGACCACCGGGCTGGACGGCCGCAGCACCGCCCGCGCGGCCCCGGGCGGCCCTGTCGTCGCGGGCCCGGCCGCCGAGGCGTACCGCGAGGGCTTGTCGAGCCCCAGGCCGCCGAACCCCGGGTAGCCGGCGGCCCAGGCGTCCACCGCCCCGAGCGCCCGGCCGTCGTAGGCGCGTTCGGCGCACGGCAGCGTCCGGCAGAACCGTTCCGCGTCGGGATGCGCGCCGCAGACCTCCAGCAGGAACCGGGAGTAGGTCAGCCCGGCCAGGCGCTCCTGCTTGTCCTCCTGCGACAGCCCGGGGAACCAGTCAGGCGGGTCGTCGCGCAGCATGCGCAGGTCGTCGACGGCCCGCGCGGCGAGCGGCAGCTCCGCCGGCCGGCCGGCCGGGACCAGCGTGTCGGCGCCGAAGCTCTCCCTGTCGCACATCACGTGCACGGCCGGGCCCGCGCCGAACCCCGCCGGGCCGCCGTGCTCGCCGGGGTCGCGGTTGTCCAGCACGAGCACGCGGGCCCTCGGCTCCCGGCGCAGCCACTCCGCCGCCGCGCTGAGACCGCTGCGACCGCCGCCCACCACCACGAGGTCGTAGCTCTCGCCGGTGGGCTCGGGCGGGCCCGCGTGCCGCCAGAAGCGGCCGTCGCGCAGCGCGTGCGGCACGGCGACCGCCTGCGCGGTGTCCCCGCGCAGCCCGCCGGCCGGTTCCGCGGCATTGACAGCGGCCTTCGCCGCCGTGCAGCCCAGAGCGCTCACCGCAATCCCGTCGAACAAGTCACGGCGGGAAATGGGCACATCCATCCCGAGGTCGCGAGGATTCCTGCTCATGAGGGCGATCATCAGCACTTCGGCCAAATGCCTCACAGGGGCGCGCAGCGGTTCGAGAAACATTTTGCGTGGCCTATTACCGCGAATGCCCGTTTGGAGTAGCGTCCGGAACGGAAGCGAGCGGGGGGAGCGCGGTGGTCGGCAAGCAGGGCAGGGTCACCGGAAAGATCGGCCCAGGGCTCGTCGGCGAGGTCATGATCCCGGTCAGGGGCGGGGTGGAGGCCTTCTACGCCCACCCCAGCGTGCCCGACGAGGAGTTCGGCCTGGCAACCATCGTGGTCGTGGTGGACTACTTCCCCCCGCGGACGGTTTACGTGGCCAGAGCACTCGTCTAGGGAAGGGCCGGATGTCCCCCGAGGTCTTCATCGTCGCCGGAGCCGCGGTCGTCGCGGTCGTCATCGTGATTCTGCTGTTCAAGGCCGTCTGGCGGGTCGCCGAGCCCAACGAGGCGCTGATCATCTCCGGTCTGGGGGCGCGCCGCCGGGGCGAGGGCGTCGACAGCCTGGGCTTCAAGATCATCACAGGTAAGGGCACGGCCGTGCTGCCCGGCTTCCAGGCCGCCCGGCGGCTGCGCCTGGACACCAGGGCGGCCAATCTCCAGGTCTCCTGCGTCACCCAGCAGGGCATCCCCGTGCACATCCGCGGCGTGGTCATCTACAAGGTCGGCGACGACCTGGCCTCGATCGCCAACGCCGCCCGCCGCTTCCTCGACCAGCAGGACTTCATGACCAGCGCGATCCACGAGCTGTTCACCGGGCACCTGCGCTCGATCATCGGCAACCTCACCATCGAGGACCTGATACTCAACCGCGAGCGCCTGACCAGCGAGACCAGGGCCTCGGCGGCCGACGAGATGAGCAAGCTCGGGCTGATCGTCGACTCGCTGCAGATCCAGGAGATCGACGACGAGACCGGCTACATCGCCAACCTCGGCAAGCCGCACGCCGCCAGGGTCGCCGCCGTCGCCCGCATCGCCCAGGCCCAGCGCGACCAGGAGGCCACCGAGGCCGAGCAGATCGCCGCCGCCAACAAGGCCGCCGCCCAGCGCGACGCGCAGCTCAAGCGGGCCGCCTACCAGGCCGAGATCGACCGGGCGCAGGCCACGACCCGGCAGGCGGGGCCGCTGTCGGAGGCCACCGCCCGGCAGGAGGTCGTCGTTCAGGAGACCAGGGCGGCCGAGCTGGAGGCCCAGCTCGCCGAGCAGCGGCTCCAGTCGCAGGTGCGCAAGCCCGCCGACGCCAAGGCGTACGAGACCGTCACGCTCGCGCAGGCCGACCGGGACGCCCGGATCGCCCAGGCCCAGGCCGAGGCCCAGGAGACCGAGCTGCGCGCCGGGGCCCAGGCGAGCCAGGTCAAGCTGGCCGCCGCCGCCGAGGCCGAGTCCGTACGGCTGCGCGGCGAGGCGGCCGGCGCGGCCACCAAGATCGCGGGTGAGGCGGAGGCCCAGGCCGCCCAGGCGCGCGGGCTGGCCGAGGCGCAGGCGGCCAGGGCGCTGGGCCTGGCCGAGGCCGAGGCGATCAGGGCGCGGGCCGAGGCGCTGAAGGAGAACCAGGAGGCGGTCATCGCCCAGCAGCTCGCCGAGCGCTGGCCGGAGGTCGTCGAGGCGGGCGCGAAGGCGTTCGGGAACGTGGACCACATGGTGGTGCTGAACGGCGCCCAGGGCGTGGAGGAGCTGCTGGCCAAGGCGCTCACGCTCGGCGGCACCGGGATCGGCCTGGCCAGGGCGCTGCTCAACGGCGGAAGCCGGAACGGCGCCGAACCCGAAGCCCCCCGCGACCCCAGAACCTCTCGCGAGCCTGAAGCCCCGCGCGGGCCCAGAACCTCTCGCGAGCCTGAAGTCCCGCGCGGGCCCAAAACCTCTCGCGAGCCTGAAATCCCTCGCGAACCCGCCGAATTCCGTGAATAGCGACGTTACTCGGCTCCTTACTCGGCCCTTCCTCTAGCGTTTTCGAAAAAGCCGCTAGAGCAAGGGGAGAATTCGTGCTTAAGGCTATTTCGGGGGTATGTCTGAGCATGATGGTCGTCGCCGGATGTTCCGCCGGCGAGGCCGACAATCAGGCCGCCGGGTCGGCGCAGCCCGCCGCGTCCTCCTCGGCGGTGGAGGCGGCCCGGCTGCGCGCCGCCCTGCTGCCCGTGCCCAAGGGCATGCGCATCGCGTACGGGCCGGAGATGGGGGCGTTCGGCTCGCTCAAGTCCACCCAGGAGGGGCTGGCCGCCATCCAGCAGGCCAAGCTGGAACGTCCGGAGTGCGCCGGGGCCGCCCAGCTCGACGCGGCCAAGCCGGAGGTCGCCCAGGCGCCCGCCGCCGTGATCGCCTTCTCCGCCGCGCGCGGCTCGATCACGCAGGCCGTCGTGTCGATGCCGTCGGCGTCCATGCCCGCGCCGCTGCCGCCGCAGTGCGCCCTGTACAAGGCCACCGTCGAGGGCGCGGACGTGACCTACCGCACCGCCAAGCTGGCCATGCCGGCCAGGGGCGACGAGTCGCGGGCCTACCTGACGACGGCCTCCGGCGGCGACAAGCGCGCCCAGATCGGGTCGGTCGTGATCAGGCGGGCCCATCTGGTCATGAGCATGCTCGTCGTCGGGGAGAAGGTGAAGGCGGCCGGCCTGTACGAGCTGGCCCGCCTGGCCGACCAGAACCTGGCCCGCGTCACCCGCTGAGGCTCAGATGAGCACGTGGTCGTCCGGGCGGCCGACGAAGGAGAACTGCGCGTTGCGCGTCAGCTTGATGTGGTCGGCCTGCCAGGTGTGCATCGAGGCGTCGGCGCTGCGCCAGTAGACGAAGTTGAACCGGTCGGCCGAGTAGATCTTGACGGAGTCCTCCTTCAGCCGGCGTACCAGCTGGGTGTCCTCCCCCCGCGTGATGTCCGCGAAGCCGTACGAGCGGAACATGTCCGCCTTGCCGAGGAACGTGCCGCCCTGGACGAGGAAGGAGTACCGGTGCTCCAGGCCGGGCAGCCGGAGCATGGTGGTGTTGCTGCCCTCGAAGTACGCGTAGTGTGCCCCCTTGCCGACCAGCTCGGCGTCGGAGTAGTCGAACGCGCGCACCAGGTCCGACAGGTAGTGCTCGCCGTAGAGGTTGTCGTCGTCCATCTTGGCGATCAGGTCGCCCTCGGCGGCGGCGATGCCCAGGTTCATGCAGGCGCCGAGCGTCAGCTCCGGGGCGGCGGGCAGGACGACGACGTCCGTGATGCCGGCCATCCGGGCCTTGTCGGCGACCACCACCGGGTCGATGTCCAGCCCGTGCAGGACCATGACGAGCTGCAGCGGCCGGTGGAGCTGCCGGGCCACCGACGAGATCGCGTGCTCGATCTGCGCGGCCCGGTTGGTCGGCAGCACGACAGAGATCGAGCGGGACCGGGGCGTGGTGGCCTGGCCGAGGTTCTGCAGGATCTGGTCCACCCGGTGCGAGAACAGGTGCTTGTCGAAGACCTCCCGCATCGCCAGGTGGCCCATCCTGGCCCGCAGCTCGGGGCTGTTGATCAGGTGCAGCACCTGGTTGTACGACTCGACCGGCTCGCGCGCGATCGGCACCAGCTCGCCGAACGTCTCCTCGATCGCCCGCGACCACCCCGACACCACCGGGGTCGCGCACGCCGACAGCTCGAAGACACGCCGGGCGCACATGGTCGGCGAGTCGAGCACCGAGTTGACGTTGAGGAAGACCTTGTACATCCGGTACGCGGCCAGCATCTGGTCGTAGGGCAGCTCGCCCACGATGTGCGGCCGGTACTTCTCCGGCCAGGCGTACTTCTCGTCCACCTCGCCGTTGCGGGCGAAGATGTGCAGGCCCAGCTCGCGCACCGGGTCGAGGACGACCTCCATCTGCTCGCGCCGCTCGGGGTGCTTGTCGCGGAAGTACATGCCGGCGAACACCACGTCGTGCAGCCGGCCCTGCTTCTGCTGGATCGGGTTGTGCACCCGCGGCTGGGCGGCGAACTGCAGCACGTCGACCCGGTCGTGGCCGAGCACCTCGCGGTACTTCGGCACCATGTCGCCGTCGCAGGTGAACACGTAGTCGAACAGCTTGGCCGTGTCGATGAAGAAGTCGAAGTTCGGCGGGTCCTCCTTGTTCCAGAAGACCGTGGGGATGCCCTCGGCGCGGCACCAGGCGACCAGGTCGCGCAGCGGCTCCTTGGGGGCGTTCGTGCCGGTCATCTGGTAGCGCCAGCGGCCCTGGTTGCCGTGCCAGGCCGACTCGCAGAACAGCAGGTCGGGGCGCTTGTCGGCGAAGATCTCCGGCCAGTCCTTGAGGCCGAACTCGATCTGGTCCCACTCGTACCTGAAGGCCATCCTGGAGAAGTCGTCCAGGATGACCGCCACCTTGAGGTCGGGGCGGTTGACCGGGCCGAGCGGCCACTTCGCCGCCGGCACCTCGACCAGCGGGGGGCGGTGGTTGGCGAGCTCGACCGCCTCGGTGACCGGCATGGGCGGCTTGGGCGCCTTGTCCTTCGACCTGACCGCCTCGACGATCTTCCCCGGGCTCTTCGAGCCCAGGGCCTCGCCGAGCTTGAACGTGCGCTTGGCCTGGGTGGCCTCCAGCTTCCAGCCGGCGTACGCGGCCTTGGCCTCGGCGATCTCCAGCCGCCGCCGCAGCTCCCTGACCTCGGCCTCGTACCGCTCGATGAGCTTGCGCTCCTCGGGCAGCCAGTTGACGGGTCCCAGTCGCTGGAACGCGGGGGGCTCAGGGTTTTCGGCCATGGTGATACGCCTATCGCTCAGCGGAGGTATGTCATAGTACGGCGGATTCAACCGCTATTCGGGGCGTTTGGCCTGGGAAGCGGGAGCCAGGTTGTCGCCCTTCAGCCACGCCGCGATCACCGTCGCGATGCGCGGACCGGCCTTGCCGTCCCACAGCACCGGCAGCTCGCCGGCCGGCGTGGCGGCGCCGTCGGCGAGCGCCTTCTCCGCCGCGGCGGGCAGCAGTGCGGGCGTGACCAGGCGGTTCGTGCCGTGCGTGATCGTGATCGGCCGCTCGGTGTTGGGCCGCAGCGTCAGGCAGGGGACGCCGAGCATGGTCGTCTCCTCCTGCACGCCGCCGGAGTCGGTGACGACCAGCACCGCGCCCCGGACGAGTGAGAGGAAGTCCACATAACCCAGCGGCTCGATGACCTTGATCGTGTCGCCGTCCACCAGACCCGCCTCGGCCAGCCGCGCCTTGCCGCGCGGGTGCACCGGCACCACGACCGGCGTCCGCCGCGACACCTCCAGCACCGCCTCGACCAGCTCCCTGGCGGCCTCGGCGGTGTCCACGTTGGCCGGGCGGTGCAGGGTCGCCACGGCGTACCGGGACGGCAGGCCGAGCCGCGCCACCACCGGCGCCGGGTCCAGCGAGGGCAGCGCGGCGAACAGGCTGTCGATCATCGGGTTGCCCACCAGGTGCACCTTCGCGGGCGGCACGCCCTCCGAGGCCAGATAGGCGAGCGCCTCGGGCGAGGTGACGAACAGCAGGTCGGCCAGCGCGTCGGTGACGACCCGGTTGACCTCCTCGGGCATGCCCCGGTCGAACGAGCGCAGCCCGGCCTCGACGTGCGCGGTCCTGATGCCGAGCTTGGCGGCGACCAGGATCGCGGCCAGCGTCGAGTTCACGTCGCCGTAGACCACGACGAGGTCCGGCTCCTGGGCGACGAAGACGTCCTCCAGGCCCACGAGCAGGGCCGCGGTCTGCCTGGCGTGCGTGCCGGAGCCGACCGCCAGGTTGGCCACCGGCTCGGGCAGGCCGAGATCGGCGAAGAAGACGTCCGACATCAGCGCGTCGTAGTGCTGACCGGTGTGGATGATGCCCTGCCGCACGCCGAGTTCACCGAGTGCACGCACCACCGGGGCCGCTTTCACGAAATTGGGACGAGCACCCAAAACGTGCAGGACCAGGGGGTTCTCCCTCATTGACCTCGCCTTTCATAGCGGAAGGGAAAAAACGCTGCCTATGGTACGGTCCCAGCGTGGCATCCGACGCCAGTCGTCAAGACTCCTCAAAGGTTTCCGCGAAGTCCGCCCGGGCCGGCGTCGGGGGACTTCTCAAAGGCTTCGTCCAGCACCCCGTCATCGTTTCCCGCGTCGTCGTGACCAAGGTCAAGTCCGACCCCGTCCGCGTGGCGCAGGCCGCCGCCGACGCGCTCCCGCCCAAGCTGCGCCCGATCGTCGGCAGCGTGGCCTGGCCGGCCGCCCGCGGGGCCCGGCGCATGGTCCGCAAGCTCGGCATGCGCATGATCAAGGCGCCGTGGAACGAGGCGAAGGCCCACTGGGACGCCGGCCGGGTCTCCCAGGCCGCCGAGGTGCTCGACGCGTACACCAAATACCCCTTCGTCAAGCGCAGGGCCGCCTACTACCGCGGTGAGCTGGCCGCCATCAGCCCCGACCCGATCCCGCCGGGTCCGAAGGTCGCCGTCGCCGGGCGCGTCGAGGGCCGCGTGCTGCACCTGGTCACCAACGCGCTGCCGTACACGCAGGCCGGTTACACCGTGCGCACCCACCGGATCGTCACCTCCCAGAAGGCGGCCGGGCTCGACCCGCACGTCGTGACGAGCTGGGGCTGGCCCATGCTCCAGGGGCACGCCGACGCGCCCGCGCAGGAGGAGATCGACGGCATCCCGTACTACCGCCTGCTGCCCGACGGGCACGGCGAGGTGCCGTTCGAGATGCGCGGCCGCATGGTCAAGGGCGCCGACGGCGTCACCCGCCTGGTCGAGCAGCTGCGCCCGCAGGTCCTGCACGCCGCCACCGACCACCGCAACGGCTCGGTCGCCCACGCCGTCCGCGACCGGACGGGCACCCCGTTCGTCTACGAGGTGCGCGGCTTCCTGGAGGAGACGTGGGCCTCCCGCGACCCCATCCGGGTCGGCAGCCAGCGGCACGTGCTCCAGCGCGAGCGCGAGGCGTTCCTCATGCGCGAGGCCGACGCGGTCGTCACGCTGGCCGAGACGATGGCCACCGAGATCGTCGAGCGCGGCGTGCCCAGGGAACGCATCCACCTGGCGCCCAACGCCGTCGACGACACCCTGCTGTCGGCCCACTACGACGGCGCCTCGTTCCGCGACGCGTACGGCATCGCTCCCGGCGAGATCGTGGTCGGCTCGGTGTCCAGCATCGTGGCCTACGAGGGCTTCGCGACCCTGCTGCGCGCCGCCGCGCTGCTGCGCGACGACCGCACGCCGGTGCGGGTGCTCATCGTGGGCGACGGCGCCGAGCGGGAGAACCTGCTCGCCCTGGTCGAGGAGCTGGGGCTGCGCGACGCCGTCCTGCCCGGCCGGGTCGGCCCCGACGAGGCGCTGCAGGCCCAGGACGCCATCGACATCTTCGCCTGCCCGCGTGAGGACCTGCGGGTCTGCCGGCTCGTCACGCCCCTGAAGCCCGTCGAGGCGATGGCGCTCGGCAAGCCGGTGGTGCTCAGCGATCTGCCCGCGCTCTCCGAGCTCGTCGGCTCCGACGGGGCCGGCCTGCTGGTGCCCGCCGGCGACCCGGCCGCGCTGGCCAAGGCGATCGCCGGCCTGCGGGAGGACCCGGCCAGGCGGGCGGAGATGGGCGAGGCCGGACGCGCCGAAGTCGCCGCGAAGCGGACCTGGAGCCGCGTTGCCGAGACTTATCAAGCTCTATACCGATCGCTTGCCGAAAGATGACCTCCACGTTGCCTGTACGTTGTGACGGGTTCGGTCGCATTAGGCGTGAGCTAGGTGGACTTGAGATAACCTTTGCGACCATGAAGTGTTGTTTCCGGCTCTCGAAGGCACTGCTGTGACAGAAATCGACTTGGCTGTCATCGGCCTGGGCTACGTCGGTATGCCGCTTGCGAAGGAAGCGGTTGCCGCCGGGCTGCGGGTCGTCGGCGTGGACGTGGACCCCCGGAAGGTCGACGCGCTCAACGCCGGGCAGTCCTACATCGATGACCTGACCGACGCTGACCTCGATCACATGCTGGCGAACGGATTCAGCGCGACGCTGGACGAGTCCGTGCTGGCCAGAAGCAACACGATCGTCATCTGCGTACCCACCCCGCTGGACGAGGACCACCGTCCCGACCTGTCCGCGGTCGAGGGCGCGACCAAGGCCGTCGCCCGCAACCTCAGCAAGGGCACGCTCGTCGTGCTCGAATCCACCACCTGGCCCGGCACCACCGACGAGGTGGCCCGCCCGCTGCTGGAGCAGTCGGGCCTGGCCGCCGGCGTGGACTTCCACCTGGCCTTCTCGCCCGAGCGCATCGACCCGGGCAACCCGAAGTTCGGGCTCAAGAACACCCCGAAGGTCGTGGGCGGCTACACGCCGGTCTGCCGCGACCGGGCGACGGCGTTCTACAAGCAGTTCATCGAGCAGGTGGTGCCGGTCAGCGGCACCCGCGAGGCCGAGATGGCCAAGCTGCTGGAGAACACCTACCGGCACGTCAACATCGCCCTCGTCAACGAGATGGCGATCTTCTGCGACGAGCTCGGCATCAACCTGTGGGAATCGATCGAGGCCGCGGCCACCAAGCCGTTCGGCTTCCAGAAGTTCCTGCCGGGGCCGGGCGTCGGCGGTCACTGCATCCCCGTGGACCCCTCGTACCTGTCCTACACCGTGCGCAAGCTCGGCTACCCGTTCAGGTTCGTGGAGCTGGCCCAGGAGATCAACGAGCGCATGCCGTCCTACGTGGTGGCGCGCGTCCAGCGACTGCTGAACAGACACAAGAAGCCCGTGAACGGCGCCCGAGTGGTTATGCTCGGCGTCACGTACAAACCGGATATCGCCGACGAACGGGAAACTCCGGCTCTGCCTGTGGCGCGTGCGCTGCTGGAACTGGGGGCCGACCTCTCGTTCGCCGATCCGTACGTCAAGGAGTGGTCGGTCGACGGCACTCCGGTGCCACGGGAAGAGGATCTGACCGAGGCCGTGGTCAACGCCGACGTGACGCTGCTGCTGCAGCAGCACGCCGCGTTCGACCTGGCCATGGTCGAGGCGAAGGCCAAGCTCGTGCTGGACACCCGCGGTGTGCTCACCGAGGGTGAACGCGTCGAGCGGCTGTAGCGACGGAGGGCTGCGCGCAGTGCACGTGCTCGTCATGACGGTGGTGCATAACCCCGAGGACGCGAGAATTCTGCATCGGCAGATCCGTGCCCTCGTGGATGCCGGTCATGAGGTCACGTATGCCGCCTCCTTCTCGGCGCACGGGGTCGTACCGCGTCCATGGGTCAACGGCGTCGATCTGCCCAGGGCCGCCCAGCGCAAACGCATGGCGGCCGTCTGGGCTGCCCGGCGGCTGTTCAAGCGCATGCGGAACAAGGTCGACCTGGTCCTGATCCACGACCCGGAGCTGCTGTTCGCGGTCTGGGGCGTGCGCAACCGGCCGCCGGTCGTCTGGGACGTGCACGAGGACACCCCGGCGACGTTGTCGCTCAAGCCGTGGCTGCCCTCGTTCCTGCGCCCGCCGGTGCGCTTCTTCGCGCGCATGCTGGAGGGCACGGCCGAGCGGCACATGCATCTGCTGCTGGCCGAGACCGCCTACGCGGGCCGGTTCAAGCACGCCCATCTGATCGTGCCGAACGAGACCTGGGTGCCGGACTCGGTGACGCCTCCGGGCGACGACCGGGTGGTCTACCTCGGGTGGTTGTCGCGGGCGCGCGGGGTGTTCGAGGCCGTCGAGGTGGCCAAGCTGCTGCAGCCGTACCGGGTGACGGTGGAGCTCATCGGGTACGCCGATCCGCAGAGCCGTCCGATGCTCAACCAGGCCGTCGCCGACGGCCTGCTGGAGTGGCGTGACTTCATGCCCAACGACGAGGCGCTCAAGCGGCTCGACGGGGCACTGGCCGGGCTGTCGCTGCTGCACGACGAGCCCAACTACCGGCACTCGATGCCGACCAAGATCGTGGAGTACATGGCGCACGGCATCCCGGTCATCACGACGCCGTCGCCGCGCGCGGTCGAGCTCGTGGAGCGGTACGACAGCGGCGTCGTCGTGCCCTGGGAGGACCCGAAGGCCGTCGCGCAGGCGGTGCTGACGCTGCGCGACGACGTGCGCGAGCGGCGGGCGCAGGGCGCTCGCGGGTACGCCGCGGCCCGTGCGAACCACCACTGGCCGAACTCGGCCAAGCGGTTCGTGACCCAGCTTGAGGCATGGGCCGGGATCACGCGATAGCGGTTCATCTCCGGCAGATCACGAGAGCGGTAGGTTCCTGAACGTGCGATGGCTCTTCCTGCTCGTGGGCGCAGCCGTCCTGGCCGTGGTCGCGGTGGCGATCATCCTCTTCCCGTCGTCGTCCGAGCGGCCGGTCGCGTCCTCGTCGAGCACGCCGAAGCCGTCCAGGACCGTCTCGACGCCGCCGCCGCCGAAGGTCAAGGAGTTCACCGACCCCTGCGGCACGTTCGACACCACGACCAAGAACTTCTACGCCGTCACCGGCTACTGGATCACGCCGAAGTCGAACCCGTGCACCTGGCGTCACCAGCTCCAGGAGATCCACCGCGCCGGCGGCGACACGATCATCAGGATCGGGTACGGCCTGCAGTACCGCAGCGTCTCCGACGACACCGGCGAGGTGCTGGCGAAGGACGGGACGCTCGACCCGCTGTACAAGGCGTGCGAAGAGGACGGCCTGAGCTGCCACGACGCGGCCGAACGGGACCTGCGCAAGGCCAACCCCGGCAACCGGATCGGGCGCACGTACGTCTACCGCACCGACGAGGCGTTCGGCGGCGACCTGTTCCGCTGCCCCACGATGGAACACGCCGTCAAGGCCGGCGACCGCATCTACTACCGCATGGTCGCCCCACCGGACGGCTCCGACGACGCCACCTGCGACTTCACCAAGAAGGCCACGTCGTACGACCTGATCCTGGTGGCCGGCTCGGCCAAGGACAGCCTGGCCGAGCTGCTCGACCTGGCCGACCAGTTCAGCATGCGGGTCTTCCCGGCGCTGCCGCTCGCCCCGCGCGACTCCGAGACGCCGACCAGGGCGAACAAGCGGCACCTCGGCACCCTCACCACGCTTACCCGGCGCATCCTGCAGGACTACGGCGTGCGCTTCGCCGACCGGCAGGCCCTGGGCGGCGTCTACCAGCCGTTCGAGGTCCAGATGGGGGCCACGCTGGCCACCAACCCCACCCTTGAGGTGTACGCCGACCAGCACCGGATCGTCGAGCAGGAGCTGGGCAAGCCGATCCTGATCAGCCCGTACCTGGACGCGCGCAAGCGGGTCGGCTTCGGCCAGACGCCGGCGCAGGTGGCCGAGGCGTTCAAGGCGCTGGCCCGGACCGGCGTCGGCATCATCGCCCCGCAGGACAGCCGGGGGACCGGCAAGGTCGGCCTGTTCTGGCCGGACGAGCGCGACACCGAGGTGGACGACCGGCTGCGTCCGGTGGTCGGCGAGGCCACGTACGGCACCGCGTACCACGGCTCGACCCGCGACTACTACCGGGAGATGGCCAAGGCCCGCGACGAGATGCTGCAGGCCGGTCACGAGGTGGAGCTGTGGGCGAACGTGGAGGCGTTCGAGCCGTCCGGCAAGCAGCCGTGCGCCCCGCAGGGCACCCGCGGCCAGACCGACAAGAAGCGCCTCGACCAGGCCGTCACGATGGCCGGCCGGTACGTCCAGAAGATCGTCTCCTACATGTGGAGCGACTTCATGACCTGCGGCGACCCCTCGCTCCAGGACGAGATCGCCGGCGACTGGCAGCGCCCGATCGCGGTGGACGCCATCAGGCGGCCCCGCGACCCCCAGGACGGCGTCGAGGTGCGCGGCTACAACCTCGACGGCAGCACCGTGCTCGTCGAATGGTCCGGCGGCACCAAGGAACTGGTGGTCGCGGCCGTCGGCTGGCTGGACAAGGACCCGCTGGACGAGCACCCGGCCCGGATGGCGACGGCCTGGGTGCCGTTCGACTGGACCCAGGTGCCGCCCGGGGAATGGGTCAAGATAGGGATCAAGGGGGCGTCCGGCAAGGAGGCCACGACGCCCCTCCACGTACGCATATCCGCATAGGGCAGACGGGACTCCGTGTAACGTGCCGTCCATGGTCCCGAGCATCCCGGTCAGCGTCGACCTGGTCGTGCTCACCGTGCGCAACCATGCCCTGAGCGCCCTGGTGTGGCGGCGCGACAACCCGCCGTTCCTGCGCCGCTGGTCGCTGCCGGGCGGGTTCATCCAGCTCGACGAGGACCTGCCGGCCGCCGCCCACCGCGTGCTGGCCGAGCGGGCCGGGCTCCCGGGCGCCCCGGTGCACCTGGAGCAGCTCCAGACGTACGGATACCCCGACCGCGACCCGCGCCAGCGCGTGCTGAGCGTCGCCTACCTGGGGCTGGCCCCCGACCTGCCGGCCTCGGAGCAGGCGCACATGAGCTGGCAGCCGGTCGAGGCGCTGTCCGTCATGGCCTTCGACCACCGCCGCATCATGCTCGACGGCGTCGACCGCGCCCGCGCCAAGCTGGAGTACACGTCCCTGGGGGCGGCCTTCTGCCCGCCGGAGTTCACCGTCGCGGACCTGCGCCGGGTGTACGAGATCGTCTGGGGGCGTCCGCTCGATCCCCGCAACTTCCACCGGAAGGTCACCAAGGCGGAGGGCTTCCTGGTGGAGACGGGCGCCACCACCACCAGAGACGGCGGCCGTCCCGCCAAGCTCTTCCGCCGCGGCCCCGCCGAACTCCTCCACCCGCCCATGCTCCAGGAGTGACCATCCCGAACGACCTCGTCGACGTCATCGAGACCTCTCGCCTGTCGCTCGTGCCCCTGCGGGCCGAGCACGCCGCGGAGATGGCGGCCGTGCTCGCCGACCCGCGCCTGCACGAGTTCATCGGCGGCGCCCCCGCCACCGAGCAGGAACTGCGCGCCCGCTACGAACGCCTGGTCGCTGGCCCGCCCGGCTGGCGCAACTGGGTGCTCCGCCTGCGCGCCGACGGCCGGCTGACCGGCTACGTGCAGGCGACCGTAGAGGCTGGCACGGCCGAGATCGCCTGGGTGGTCGGCGTGCCCTGGCAGGGCCGCGGCCTGGCCGCCGAGGCCGCCCGCGCCCTGGTCTCCTGGTGCGACGCCCACGACATCGGCACGGTCGTCGCCCACATCCACCCCGGCCACGCGGCCTCCGCCGCGGTCGCCGCCCACGCCGGCCTCCACCCCACCGACCTCGTGCACGACGGGGAGACGCGCTGGGAACGCGTCCGGCCGTGAGCCTTCCCGACGTGCGGGGGCTGGCGGATGCTTCATCGGGCGTGGCCTTTTAAGGTAGTTCTATGCCTCGTTTCCGCCACATCCTGGACACCATGCCCCCCTACAAGCCGGGCAAGGCCGTGGTCTCCGCCGACGGCCGGTCGTACAAGCTCTCCTCGAACGAATCCCCCTACGACCCGCTGCCCTCCGTGGTCGAGGCCGTCGCCGAGGGAGCCCGGCAGATCAACCGCTATCCCGACCCCGGCGCCGTGGCGCTGACCGAGGCCATCGCCGAGCGGTACGACGTGCCGGTCGAGCACATCGCGCTGGGCGCCGGCTCGGTCACGGTGGCCCAGCAGCTGTTCGAGACGGTCGGCGAGCCCGGCGTCGAGGTCGTCTACGCGTGGCGGTCGTTCGAGGCGTACCCGTTGCTGGCGGACCTGTCGGGGGTCACGTCCGTCCAGGTGCCGCTGGCGGGCGAGGACCACGACCTGGACGCCATGGCCGAGGCGATCACCGACCGCACCCGCATGGTCTTCGTGTGCAACCCCAACAACCCCACCGGCACCGCGATCCGCCGCGACGCCCTGGTGTCCTTCCTCGACCGCGTGCCGGAGAACGTGCTCGTCGTGCTGGACGAGGCCTACCGCGAGTACGTCCGCGACGAGGACGTCCCCGACGGCCTGACGCTCTACCGCGACCGGCCGAACGTCTGCGTGCTGCGCACCTTCTCCAAGGCGTACGGGCTGGCGGGCCTGCGGGTCGGCTACCTGATCGGGCACGAGCCCGTGGCGGCGGCCGTCCGCAAGACGATCATCCCGTTCGCCGTCAACCACCTCGCGCAGGTCGCCGCCATCGCCTCGCTGAAGGCCGAGGACGAGCTGCTGGAGCGGGTCGAGCGGGTGGTCAAGGAGCGCGGCCGGGTCCGCGAGTCGCTGATCGAGCAGGGCTGGACGGTGCCGCCGACCGAGGCGAACTTCGTCTGGCTGCGGCTCGGCGAGCGCACCCTCGACTTCGCCGCCGCCTGCGCGGTGGAGGGCGTGGCCGTACGGCCGTTCGCGGGCGAGGGGGCCCGGGTGTCCATCGGCGACCCCGAGGCCAACGACGCCTTCCTCGCCGCCGCCAAGGAGTTCCGCGGTTAGGCGCTGACCTCCTCCGCGAGGGTCGCGGTCCTGGCCTTGGCGCGTCGCTCGGTGGAGACCACCAGGGCGACGCCCACCAGGATCACCGCCCCGCCGGCGATGATCTGCGGGGTCACGTGCTCGTTCACGACCAGCACGCCGAGGATCACGGCGACGACCGGGTTGACGTAGGCGTAGGTGGACACCAGCGAGATCGGCGCGTTGCCCAGCAGCCAGGTGTAGGCGGTGAAGCCGACCAGCGAGCCGACCAGCACCAGGTAGGCCAGCGCCGCCCAGGAACGTCCGGAGACCGCCGCCAGGTCGAGCCGTTCGCCGAGCACCGTGCCGGTCACGGCCAGGCCGGCGCCGCCGACCAGCATCTCGATCGAGCTGGCCGCGAAGGGGTTGGCGGGCATGGGGATGCGCGCCGACAGGAACGAGCCGACCGACCACGAGAACGAGGCCACCAGGATCACCACGATCCCGGTGGTGTCCACCGACTGGCCGCCGGTCAGCGACAACGCCGCGACGCCGGCGAACCCGACGAGCACGCCGGCCAGCGTCAGCACGGCCGGCCGGTCCCTGACCAGGATCCGGAACACGACGAGCCAGAGCGGCACCGAGGCCACGAGCAGCGCGGCCAGGCCGCTGGAGATGTGCTGCTCGGCCACGGCCACCATGCCGTTGCCGCTGGTCAGCAGGAGCAGGCCGACCAGCCCGGCCCCGCAGACCTGCCGCCACGACACCCGGAACGGCTCCAGGCCCTTCCTGATCAGCAGGAAGCCGCCGAGCAGCAGCGCGGCCGTCACGAACCGCAGCGCGCCGCTCAGCATGGGGGGCATGGTCTCGATGGCGATCCTGATGCCGAGGTAGGTCGAGCCCCACACCACGTACACGATCGCCAGGGCGCTCCAGACGAGGACGGGAGCCCGGCTGTCAGTGGTGTTCGCACTCATGGGTCATGACCTTATCCGGCGACTCCGACAAAGCACCTGCGGGTCTCGGACTTAGGGATTTGGCGCGATATTAGCGACAGGCGGCTTTCGTGCCACTGTTGAGTGGGCGGGCCGGTTGAGACGATCGGAACTGACCAGCAATGAAGGGAATGTCGTAGATGTCAGCCGTCACCTCCACCCCGGCCGCCCCCAACGCCGCCGCCCTCGCCCACTTCGCCGCCCGCCTGGCCTTCGAGACCGACGTCTCGGACGTGGCCGCCGACCTGGCCGCCGGCGCGCCGGGCGTCGTGGTCGTGGACTCGCGCAGCCGGGAGAGCTGGGAGCAGGGGCACGTCGAGGGGGCGGTGCACCTGCCGACGGCCGAGATCGCCGCCGGCGCCGCCGCGCTGATCCCCCGGGACGCCACCGTCGTCACCTACTGCTGGGGCCCCGGCTGCAACGGCGCCACGCGGGCCGCCCTGGAGTTCGCCCGGCTCGGCTACGCGGTCAAGGAGATGCTCGGCGGCTTCGAGTACTGGGCCAGGGAGGGCTTTCCGGTCGAGACGGCGTCGGGCGTGACCCGGCGACCGATCGACGCCCTGACTGCGCCGGTGTCGGGAATCGCGTGCGCCTGCTGAAAGCGGTGTGGGCGATCGCGTGCGCCTGCTGAGCGGGCGATGGCGGGCGCCTGCTGAAGGCGTCCCAGGCGGGTTGTGGTGACCGGCTATATCCGGACATGCCCGCCGGTCTGGCAGTGCCGCCAAACGGCCTCACAGCCCCGTCCGGACGCCTTCCGTAAAAAGGGCGGCGGCGAAGGGGCTGTGCGGGAAAGTTTGGCGCCCCCGTCCGAATCCCGTCGATCGGGGGCGTGGGAGAACATACCCGTATCTACTCGGGTCAACCAATAAGACCACAAGAGTCAGGCGGATTGTCTGTGCCTTTGACTCCTCAGGTCAAGAACTCGGCACCCGTCGCCCCTGAAATGGGGCGACGGGCCCCGTACGGTCACCGCGGTCCGAGCTTCTCCACGATGAGCCGGTAGAGCTGGCGCGGACGCCCCGGCTGCGGGGTGCGGTTCGGCGGAAGCGGCCACGCGAGTCCCTCGTCAACCAGCGTGCGCAGCAACCGCCGAGCCGTGCGCGGCGTCACCCCGAGCATCTTGCCCGCGCCCTCGGCGTCGACCACCGTGTCGCCGCCTTCGAGCTTGGCCGCCAGCCTGGCCAGCACCTCCACGCCCTTCGGCTTGAGCGCGGTCGACCCGGAGGGTGGCATCCGGGGGGCCGGGATGAGGGCCCGGCCCTCGCGGTCCACCGCGAACCCCTGGGCCTGCTTGCCCGCTTGGGTGCGGGCCAGCGCGGCCCGCGCGTGCGACTCCGCGTCGTGCGTCGTCCGTCCCATGCCGACGCCCACCTCGACCGCCAGCCCGAGTTCGTCCCGGATCCTGGCCGCGAAGGGCAGCACCCTGAACCCGTCGGTGGCCGCGGCGATCGAGCCCCTGGTCGCGGTGACCAGGTAACTGTGATCGTCGATCGGCCAGACGGTCGCGTTGATCCGGTTCGCCTCCTGGACCAGTAACCGGTGCAGCGACAGCCGCAGCTCGTCGCGCCAGTAGCGTGGCGCCGCGCGCCGCACGGGCTCGCGCAGCGTCGGCACCTCCACCAGCACCACGGTGAGCTGCGACTCCTCCAGCCGGTGATGCGCCCCGAGCAGCGCCGCGGTGTGCAGCGCCGTCCGGACCGCGGCCGAGGTCGGCCTGATCCTGATGACCGGCACGCCGGCGGCGTGCAGGCGTTCGGCCACCGCGGGCAGGCACGTCAGTGCCCCCGAGGTGGCGCCCTGGCGGGCCAGCCGTTCGTGGTAGGCCGCGATCGTGCCCGTGGCTCCGGGCTCGTCGCGGCTGTGCACGTCCGTGGCCGGTATGCCGAGGTCGGTGTACGCCTCCTCGACATCCGCCCTGCTGACCACGTCCACGCTGACCCGTTGCGGGTCCATCCGAGTGTCAAGTGCGGCCTTCGCCAGCGCCGCCACCAATGCCGCTCCGCCGAGTTGCACGTAGGTCGCGGGCATCGTCAGCACGCCTGATCGCCTGGCCAGGTCATAAGGGACCGGGCTGGCGAACAGGCACGCGTCGACACCGGGACCGAGCCGCGTCACCTTGTCGGGCGCCTCCTGCTCATCGCGGTACGCGGCCGCGACCAGGCGACACGGCAGCGGTGCCGCGGCGTGACCCATCAGCATGACTCGCTCGACCAGGTCGTGGGGTCCGACCACGCCGATGGTGAGGTCCGGTGTCATGGCGCCCGGGCGTGACACTCGGGGAGTTTCTTCGGCCCTCTCGACCAATGTTCGTCCCATCCTGCCGTCCGTTGCAGTGCTCTCTTTTGGAACGATCGCTCGCGGGGGCCGTAATGTCACGCCCGACTTTTCCGGAAAGTCGTTCTGGTTGACCGCCCGACAAGATGTCTCAGCAGCTCAACGCGGTTTTTCTCATGTTTTTTAGCGCTCAGAAATCTCTCGTGTAATGTCCGCGCCGAGCGCGCGCATTCGCGCCGCGAGATGTGCGTGGCCGCGATCGATGAGGTATCCGGACTCGATGACGGTCTCTCCTTCGGCCGCCAGACCGGCGAGCACGAGCGCGATACCGGAGCGCAGATCGTGCGCCGTGACTTGCGCGCCCTTGAGCGGCGTGCGCCCGCGCACCACGGCCCTGTTGCCGTCGACCTCGACGTCGGCGCCCATCTTGTTGAGCTCGCCGGCCAGGGCGAAACGGCCGTCGAAGATGCGCTCGTGGATGTAGCTCGTGCCGTCGGCCAGGGCGGCCACCGTCATCATCGGCGACTGCAGGTCGGTCGCGAACCCGGGATAGGTGTCGGTGATGATGTTGATGGGCCGCAGCGGACGGTCGCACCGCACGTGCAGCACCGCGCCCTGCCGGGCGAAGTCGACGCCCATCTGCTCCAGCTTGTAGCGGACGACGCCCAGGTCGAGGCCGGTGCCCACCAGGCTGAGCTCGCCGCCGGTGATCGCCGCGGCCATCGCGAACACGCCCGCGTCGAGCCGGTCGGGCATCACGGTGTGCTCGACGGCGTGCAGCTCCTCCACGCCCTCGACGGTGATGAACCCGGTGCCGCCGCCGCTGATGCGCGCGCCCATCTTGGTGAGCATGTCGATGACGTCGAGCACTTCCGGCTCAAGGGCCGCGTTCTCGATCACCGTCGTGCCCTTGGCCAGGGCGGCGGCCATGATCAGGTTCTCGGTGCCGGTGTGGGAGGGCGTGTCCAGGTAGAGCGTGGCGCCGGTCAGGCCGCTGGCCTTGACGTGGATGACGGTCTCGCCCTCGTCGACGACCGCGCCCAGCCGCTTGTAGCCGAGGTAGTGGAAGTCGAGGTTGCGGCTGCCGAGGTTGCAGCCGCCCACGCCCTCCACGATCGCCTCGCCCAGCCGGTGGAGCAGCGCGGGGGTGAACAGCACCGAGCCGCGGAACCGGCGCGCGATCTCGGCCGGCAGCACGGGGCTGCTCAGCCGGGAGGCGTCGATGACCAGCGTGCGCTCGGACTCGTGCAGCTCCACGTACGCGCCGATCGCCTCGGCCAGCTCGACCGCGCGCCGGACGTCTTCGATGATCGGCACGTTCCGCAGCACGGTACGGCCCTTGGCGGCCAGCAGAGCCGCACCGATCATGGGAAGCACGGCGTTCTTCGCGCCCTGGATGAACGCGGTTCCACGCAGTGCGTTGCCACCGCGCACGCGGTAACGGACCATTTCGTGCGGCTCCTTGAAATCAACGGTCAGGCTCGATCGGGCCAACAGTAGTGGCTGACACCAGGTGACCCAGCCGAATCATCCGCTAAACGGCGCCCCCGTGACGCGCTCATACGCTTCTAGGTATCGCTGCCTTGTGCGCTCGACAACGTGCTCGGGAAGTCGAGGTGGGGGGTTTCCGGAGGATTTGTCCCATCCGGATTCGGGCGAGAGCAGCCAATCACGTACATATTGCTTATCGAAAGAAGGTTGCGCCCTGCCCGGCTGCCATTCGTCGGCCGGCCAGAACCGCGACGAGTCCGGCGTCAGCACCTCGTCGCCCAGGGTCAGCACGCCGTCGGCGTCCCAGCCCAGCTCGATCTTGGTGTCGGCCAGGATGATGCCGCGCTCGCGGGCGATCTCCGCGCCGCGCGTGTAGACGTCGAGCGTGATGCGCCGCAGCTCGGCGGCCGTCTCCGCGCCGACCTCGGCGACCACCTGCTCGAAGGAGATCGGCTCGTCGTGCTCACCCTGGGGGGCCTTCGTCGAGGGGGTGAAGATCGGCTCCGGCAGGCGGGAGCCGTCCTCCAGGCCGGGGGGCAGCGGCACCCCGGAGACCGTGCCGGTCGCGCGGTACTCCGACAGGCCGCCGCCGGCCAGGTAGCCGCGGGCCACGCACTCCACCTGGACCATGCGCAGCGGCTTGCACACCACGCTGCGCGCGTCGTCGCCCCTGGCCAGGATGTGGTTGGGCACGACGTCCTTGAGCTGGTCGAACCACCACAGCGACATCTGCGTGAGGATGGCGCCCTTGTCGGGGATGCCGGGCTCCAGCACGTAGTCGAAGGCCGAGATGCGGTCGGAGGCGACCATCAGCAGCAGGCCCTCGTCGGTCTCGTAGAGATCGCGTACCTTGCCGGAGTGCAGATGCTTCATCGGGCGATGTCCGTCCTGTGGTGCGAGCCGCGCAGCTCGACGCGGTCGACGAGGTCGTAGGCGTTGCGGCGGGCGCTCGCCTGGTCGGGACCGTGGCCGACGACGGTCAGCACCCGGCCGCCGTTGGAGACGACCTCGCCGCCGGGGCCGCGCGTGGTGCCGGCGTGGATGACGTACGCGTTCTCCGTCTCGGTCAGGCCGGTGATCACGTCGCCCTTGACCGGGGAGTCGGGGTAGTTCTCCGCAGCGATCACCACGGTCACCGCCGAGCCGTCCTTGAACACCGGGTCGGGGCCGAGCTCGCCGGTGGCGCAGGCCATCAGCAGCCCGCCGAGCGGCGTCTCCAGCCGGTCGAGCAGCACCTGCGTCTCGGGGTCGCCGAACCGGGCGTTGAACTCGACCACCTTCGGCCCCTTCTCGGTCAGGGCCAGGCCCACGTAGAGCACCCCCTGGTACGGCAGCCCGCGCCGCCCCAGCTCGGCGATCGTCGGGTGCACGACCTCGCGCATGACCTGCTCGGTCAGCCCTTCCGGAGCCCAGGGGAGCGGCGTGTACGCGCCCATGCCGCCGGTGTTGGGCCCCTCGTCGCCGTCGTAGGCGCGCTTGAAGTCCTGGGCGAGCTGGAGCGGCACCGCCGTGCTGCCGTCGCAGAGCGCGAACAGCGACACCTCGGGCCCGTCGAGGAACTCCTCGATGACCACCCGCTCGCAGGCCCGCGCGTGCTCCAGCGCCTGGTCGCGGTCGCGCGTGACGACCACGCCCTTGCCCGCGGCCAGGCCGTCGTCCTTGACGACGTAGGGGGCGCCGAACTCGTCGAGCGCGGCGGCGGCCTCCTCCTCGGTCTCGCAGGTGTAGGCGCGGGCGGTGGGCACGTCGGCGGCCTTCATGATCTCCTTGGCGAACGCCTTGGAGCCTTCGAGCATGGCCGCCTCACGGGTCGGCCCGAAGCAGGCGATGCCGGCCTCGCGCACGGCGTCGGCCACGCCCGCGACGAGCGGCGCCTCCGGCCCGATGACGACGAGGTCGGCCCCCAGCCGCCCGGCCAGCTCGGCCACCTGCGCGGGATCGACGGGATCGACGGGATGAACGGTCGCGACGCCTTCGATGCCCGCGTTACCGGGAGCACAGTGGAGCTCGCTGACCTGGGGATCGAGTTTGAGCGAACGGCACAGGGCGTGCTCACGCCCTCCGGAACCAATGACTAGAACGCGCACGTGCCCCATTGTCGCAGGCCCGGCCCCCTCGCCCGGCGCGGGTCCCGGGCGGGTTGCGGGCACGTCGAATGCCGGATCAAGCCCGCATCTTTGTGCGGTTCTACCTGAACCGAGCGCCCGCCGGCGAGTATCGTCGTTTGGGTTCACCCGCCTGTGGTAGGTTAAGGCGGCTTTGCGGCGTCTCTTGTGATTGGAGGTGGTCCGGGATGAAACCTGGTGATCCCAGCAGTACGTGCTCTCCCACGTACGCCCCAGTTACCCCCGACCACTCCAATCCGGCAGCCTGATCGTGCCTCCACGCATTTGTGTCGATTGAGGTGACTTTTCATCGCGCGTGGAGCGTGCCAGGTCGGGCGGAAAGGGACTGCCATGCGCTCGTCCACGCTTTTCCGTCGCATCAACCGTCACCCTGTTCAGCCGCACGCCGCACGCCCGCTCACCAAGCCGGTGCGTGAGGTCTGCGTGCCCCCTGTCGACTCCATCGTCGAATTCGGCGCCTACATCCAGGGCAAGAAGGTCTGCGCCCCGGGCATCGTCGAGTCCCTCGACCTCGTCCGCGAGCACAACAAGAACTCCGACGGCGCGAACGCGTTCGTCTGGGTCGGGCTGCACGAGCCCGAGGCGCCCGAGGTGGAGTGGTTGTCCGAGGTCTTCGGGCTGCACCCGCTGGCCGTCGAGGACGCGGTCAAGGCCCACCAGCGTCCCAAGGTCGAGCGCTACGGCGAGTCGCTGTTCATGGTGCTGAAGACGGTCGCCTACCTCGACCACGACGAGCTGACGGCCAACAGCGAGATCATCGCCACCGGCGAGATCATGGTGTTCCTCGGGGTCGACTTCGTGGTCACCGTGCGCCACGGCGAGCACTGCCCGCTCACCCTGGTCCGCGAGCGCCTTGAGGACAAGCCCAAGCTGATGAACCGCGGCCCGGCCGGCGTGCTGCACGCCATCGCCGACCACGTCGTCGACCAGTACCTCCAGGTGGCCGACCTGATGCAGCTGGAGCTGGAAGAGGTCGAGGCGACCGTCTTCGCCGACGTCAGCTCCCGCGACATCAACCGGATCTACCAGCTCAAGCGGGAGATGCTGGAGATGAAGCGGGCCGTGACCCCGCTGCAGTCGCCGCTGTCGGCGCTGCCGCAGCGCCGCGTCATCCCCTCGGAGATGCGCGAGTACTTCCGCGACGTCGGCGACCACCTGTCCCGCGTGTGCGAGCAGGTCGAGTCCTCCAACGAACTGTGCAGCTCGATCCTGCAGGCCGCCCTGGCCCGCTCGAACGCCCTGGCCAACGAGGACATGCGCAAGATCTCGTCGTGGGTCGCCATCCTGGCCGTGCCGACGATGATCGCCGGCATCTACGGCATGAACTTCGACTTCATGCCCGAGACCAAGCAGGTCTGGGGTTATCCGGCGGTGCTGGCCGTGATGATCACGGCCTGCGTGCTGCTGCACCGCGGCTTCCGCCGCAACGGCTGGCTCTGAACGACGCGTCCGAATGCTCGGCGGCCTGCGCGGCGCTCAGACGCTCGGGGGCTTCAGCGGTGCTCAGACGCTCACGGGCTTGAGCGGCCGGACGCCCTCCGGCAGATCGAGGCCGCGCTCGCGCCACAGCGCCCGCATGCGGTCGGGGTAGTCGGTCACGATCCCGGCCACGCCGAGGTCGATCATGCGTCCGGCCAGGGCCTGGTCGTTGACCGTCCAGACCGCCACGTCGAGGCCCGCCGCGGCCGCCTGGGCCATCAGCTTCTCGTCGACCATGACGTGTTCGGGCGAGAGCGTGGTGGCCCCGGCCTCGCGGGCGGCGGCCGGGATGTCGTCGCCCAGCCCGCCCTCGTGCCAGTGGAGCGTGTCGAGCTCGATCAGCGCGAACCGCCTGGCCGACGGCGCCAGCCGGGCCGCGTGCCTGATGACGCGCCAGTCGAAGCTGAGGACGGCGGCGTTGCCCAGCCTGCCGTGCCGGTCGAGCTCCTCGACCACCAGCTCGGTGAACATCTCCGGGTCGGCCGTCAGCTCCGGCCTGGTCGGGTCGGACTTCAGCTCGACGTGCAGCCGCACGTGCTCGGCCTCGTAGGCGTTGACCAGCCCGAGCACCGCGCCGAGCGTCGGCATCCTGGTCTCCGGCATGGCGACCTGGGTGAGCGCGAACGGGTCGTCGAGGTGGCGCGGCAGGCGTACGCCCACGTCGAGCGTGCGCAGCTGGGCGAGGCTGAGCGCGTTGATCGGCTTGCCGACGTACGGGAAGAGCGGATCGCCCTGCCGCAGCGGACGGCGGTCGGCACTGGTGACGGCCGAGACTGTGAGGTCGTGCGTGAGCACGAGGCGGCGATCGGCGGTGAGGGCGACGTCGAGCTCAAGCGCGTGAACGCCCAGCTCCATCGTGCGGCTCAGCCCTGGCAGGGTGTTCTCCGGCCACAGGCCCCGCGCTCCTCGGTGACCATGAATCTCAACGCGCACACCGGGGACACTACCCGGCGCGAGCCCCGCTGAGGCAGTGCCACGCCGTGTCCTTTTTATCCTGCTACGCCCGGTCGGAGGCGAAGGCGGCCAAGAGGACTCTCCGCCCCCTTATTGCGCGATAAATGCAACTACCTTGCAATAAGCTGGAGCTCATGACGGAGGTTCTCAAACATGCCCATTCAGCAACAGTCCGGGCATGGGTGGACGGCTGGGTGATCTCCCGCAACGCCCCGCGGCCCGTACCCGAACCGTGGGGCCTCAGAGTGGACGTCGGCCTTCCCGGCCACGTGGCGCGGCACGTCGTCCCCACCCCTACCGCGGAGATCCTGGACCATCTGACCGGCACCCTCATCGTCCCCGGCACCTGGCTCAAGCTCTGCGCCCCAGCCGAGGCGGTCGCCCCCTCCCTGCCCCCGCGGTGGTCCGTGCAGGAGCAGGAGTACATGATGACCACCGCGTCCCTGGCCCGGACCACCCCGAAGGCCCCCGCGGGGTACACCCTGGCGATCACCACCAGGGCGGGGGTGACCGTGGCCCGGCTGCTCACGGCCGCGGGCGAGGTCGCGGCGCGCGGCCAGTTCGCCGTCGCGGACCGGGCCGCCGTGATCGACCAGGTGGAGACGGCCGCCGAACACCGCCGGCGCGGCCTCGGCACGGTCGTCATGGCCGCGCTCGCCGCCGCCGCCGTCTCCCGGGGCGCCCGCACGGGCATCCTGGTCGCCACCGAGGCGGGCCAGGCCCTGTACGAGACCCTGGGCTGGACCCTGCACACCCCGATGACCGCCGCCGTCCTCACCGCCGAGGGCCCGGCGAAGGACGAGCCCGCCGTCCGGCCGTAGTCCGGCGGCATGCGGGGAGCCCGCCGTCCGGCCGTGGGCCCCTGACACGCGAGGGGCCCGGCGCGTTCTCGCGCCGGGCCCCTCGTCACGTGCCGGTCAGACCAGCGACCGCACCACCACGGTCTGGTCGCGGCCGGGGCCGACGCCGATCGCCGAGATGGGCGCCCCGCTCATCTCCTCCAGCGCCCGCACGTACGACTGCGCGTTCGGCGGCAGGTCGTCGAACGACTTGGCGTTGGAGATGTCCTCCTTCCAGCCCGGCAGCTCCTCGTAGACCGGGACCGCGTGGTGGAAGTCGGTCTGGGTCATCGGGATCTCGTCGAACCGCACGCCGTCGACCTCGTAGGCCACGCACACCGGGATGCGCTCCAGCCCCGACAGGATGTCGAGCTTGGTGAGGAAGTAGTCGGTGATCCCGTTGATCCGGGTCGCGTAGCGGGCGATCACCGCGTCGAACCAGCCGCAGCGACGGTCGCGGCCGGTGGTGACGCCGTACTCGCCGCCGGTCCTGCGCAGCCACTCGCCCGTCTCGTCGGTCAGCTCGGTCGGGAACGGCCCCGAGCCCACGCGGGTGGTGTACGCCTTCAGGATCCCGATGATCTTCGTGAGCCGGTTCGGCGGGATGCCCGCCCCGGCGCACGCGCCCCCGGACGTCGGCGAGGAGGAGGTGACGAACGGGTACGTGCCGTGGTCGATGTCCAGCAGCGTGCCCTGACCGCCCTCCAGCAGCACGAACTTGCCCTCGTCCAGCGCCTTGGAGAGCACCAGCGAGGTGTCGGCGATGTGCGGCTTGAGCCGTTCGGCGTAGGCCAGGTACTCCTCCAGCACGGCGGCCGGGTCGATGCCGCGCCGGTTGTAGACCTTGGTCAGCACCTGGTTCTTCTCGGTCAGGGCGACCTCGATCTTCTTGGCCAGGATGCCCGGGTCGAGCAGGTCCTGGACCCGCACGCCCATCCGGGCGATCTTGTCGCCGTACGCGGGGCCGATGCCGCGTCCGGTGGTGCCGATCTTGGCCTTGCCCAGATAGCGCTCGGTGACCTTGTCCAGCGCCTTGTGGTGCGGCATGATCAGGTGCGCGTTGGAGGAGATCAGCAGGCGTTCGGCGGAGATGCCCCGCGCGGCCAGCCCGTCGATCTCGCTCAGCAGCACCCCCGGGTCGATCACCACACCGTTGCCGATCACCGGCACGACGTCCGGCGACAGGATCCCCGTCGGCAGAAGATGCAGAGCGTATTTCTGGTCACCGATGACGACGGTGTGTCCCGCGTTGTTGCCACCCTGATAACGGACGACGTAGTCGACGTCGCCACCGAGCAGGTCGGTGGCCTTGCCCTTGCCCTCATCGCCCCACTGGGCCCCAACGAGAACGGCAGCCGGCATTGTTCAGTCTCCCGAGCACAAAACGAAACCCCTGGCGCAAGTGCGACAGGGGCTCTTGCGTAGAGAGACTACCCGAGTCTGCCCATTCGTCCCAAGGCGCGTGGGCCCAATGCGGGCCCAATGCGCTGCTAACTCCTGGTCAGCGCCTCATATCCGGTCTCGCTGCTGTCCTTGAGGAACTGCAGGCAGCGCTCGGCCTCGTCCTTCTCGCCGATGGACTGCGCCGCCCTGGACAGGGCGTGCAGGCAGCGCAGGAAGCCGCGGTTGGGCTCGTGCTCCCAAGGGATGGGGCCGTGGCCCTTCCAGCCGTTCCTGCGCAGCTGGTCGAGGCCGCGATGGTAGCCCGTGCGGGCGAAGGCGTAGGAGGTGACGGCATGGCCCTGCGCGAAGTACTCCTCCGCGAGCGCGGCCCAGGCCGCCGGGTGGGCGGGGAAGCGGGCGGCCACGTCGGCGGCCTTGGCCCCGGATTCCAGCGCCTCCCTGGCCTCGGGCAGGTCCGGCAGGTGAGTCGGGGGCGGCCCGGCGAGAAGGTTATCCATAGGACAAGTCATACCCGCCGTGCCGCCCAAGTGGCTAGGAGATCTTCGTCCCACTGCTCTTGAGGTTGTGGCAGGCCTCCGCCACGCGGGCCGCCATGCCGGTCTCGGCGCTCTTGCCGTAGGCGCGCGGGTCGTAGGCCTTCTTGTTGCCGACCTCGCCGTCGACCTTCAGCACGCCGTCGTAGTTGCGGAACATGTGGTCGGCGATCGGCCTGGTGAAGGCGTACTGGGTGTCGGTGTCGACGTTCATCTTCACCACGCCGTAGGAGATGGCCTCGTGGATCTCCTCCAGCAGCGAGCCGGAGCCGCCGTGGAAGACCAGGTCGAACGGCTTGTCCTTGCCGTACTTGGCGCCGACCGCGTCCTGGATCTCCTTCAGCACGCTCGGCCGCAGCTTCACGTGGCCCGGCTTGTAGACGCCGTGCACGTTGCCGAACGTGGCGGCCAGCATGTAGCGGCCCCGGTCGCCGACGCCGACGGCCTCGGCCGTGGCCAGCGCGTCCTCGGCGGTGGTGTAGAGCTTCTCGTTGATCTCGCCGACGACGCCGTCCTCCTCGCCGCCGACGACGCCGATCTCCATCTCCATGATGATCCGGGCGCGGGCGCACTTGTCCAGGAGCTCCTTGGCGATCTCCAGGTTCTCCTCCAGCGGCACGGCCGAGCCGTCCCACATGTGCGACTGGAAGAGCGGGTCGAGGCCCTTGGACACCCGCTCCAGCGAGATGTCGATCAGCGGCCGCATGTAGCCGTCGAGCTTGTCCTTCGGGCAGTGGTCGGTGTGCAGCGCCACCGTGACCGGGTACTTGGCGGCCACCACCCGCGCGTACTCGGCCAGCGCGGTCGCGCCCGTCACCATGTCCTTGACCGTCGTGCCGGAGAGGAACTCGGCGCCGCCGGTGGACACCTGCACGATGCCGTCGCTCTCGGCCTCGGCGAACCCGCGCAGCGCGGCGTTCAAGGTCTGAGAAGAGGTCACGTTGATCGCCGGATAGGCGAACCCGCCCGCCTTGGCACGGTCGAGCATCTCGGCGTAGACCTCTGGAGTCGCGATGGGCATGAGTCATCTCCCTGAGAAGTACGGCTTCGCGCCTGCCCAGTATCCCGGCTCCTCACCACAACTGGTAGTGACAACGCGTGCCGGATGGCCACATCCGATTCGCTCGGCTCCAGGTAGGCTCACGGGGTGGACTGGCTCTGGAATCTCCTCGACCCGACGTGGTGGCTCACCATCCTCGGCGCCTTCGCCACCATCGGCGTCCTGGCGATCATCTTCGCCGAGACGGGTCTGCTGCTCGGCTTCTTCCTGCCGGGCGACTCGCTGCTGGTGGCGGCGGGGATCTTCAGTTCCGCGTCGCTGGTCGTGGGCGAGCCGCCGCCGATCTCCTTCCCCGTCCTGGTGATCGGCACACCGTTGTGCGCCATCGCGGGCGCCCAGCTCGGCCACTTCCTGGGGGCCAGGTTCGGCAGGAAGATGTTCGACCGGCCCGACTCGCGGCTGTTCAAACGCGAACACGTGGCCCGCGCCGAGGAGTTCTTCCAGAAGTTCGGCCCGGCGCGGGCGGTCGTGCTGGCGCGGTTCGTGCCGATCGTCCGCACGTTCATGAACCCGGTGGCCGGCGTCCTGGAGATGCCCGCCAGGCGCTTCTTCGTGTGGAACGTCATCGGCGGCGTGGTCTGGGTCGAGGGCCTGGTGCTGCTCGGCTACTTCCTCGGCAGCAAGGTCGATCCCAAGCAGATCGACAAGTACATCCTGCCGGGCGTGTTCATCATCGTCTTCATCTCGCTGATCCCGATCATCATCGAGGTCGTCAAGAAGCGCCGCGAGCGCAAGCGGCTGCCGCTGCCCAACGGCAAGCACCACCGCGTGCCCTCCAGCACCGACCCCCAGCACTGACCCCCAGCACTGACACCAGCCAAGGGCCCCCGGCGCTTGACCAGGGCCCTTGAGTGACCACCGGGTACAGTGCCCCCCGTGGGACGCCACAGGTCAGATCCGATGGGAATCGCCCGATCCGCCCTCGTCGTCCTCGCGGTGGGGGCCGTGGTGACGCTGGCGGTCGTCGGCGTGCGCGCCCTGATCGGCTCGTCCGGCTCGTCCGGCGCGCAGCCGGAGCGGCCGGCCTCCACGGCAGGGTCAGCGGTCGCGCGGGCGAGCGAGGGCCGGGCGCCGACCGTGCGCATCGAGAACGGCAGCCCCCGCGCGCCCGGCGAGCAGGGCGCGAGGGAGGCCTTCACAGCCCGAGGTCCTGGAGGGTGAAGGCGGTGCGGTAGTCGAGCCCCTCCTCCGCCATCCGCGCGCCCGCGCCCCGGTCGACGATCGTGGCCACGGCCACCACCTCGGCGCCCGCCTCCCGCAGCGCCTCCACGGCGGTCAGCGGCGAGCCGCCGGTCGTCGAGGTGTCCTCCACGGCCAGCACCCGGCGGCCCTTCACCTCGGGCCCCTCGATCCGGCGCTGCATGCCGTGCGACTTCTGCGCCTTGCGCACCACGAACGCGTCGAGCGTGCGCCCGCGCGCCGCCGCCGCGTGCAGCATCGCGCAGGCCACCGGGTCGGCCCCCATCGTGAGCCCGCCGACGGCGTCGAAGTCGAGATCGTCCGTCAGGTCGAGCATCACCTTGCCGACGAGCGGCGCGGCCACCCCGTCGAGCGTGATCCGCCGCAGGTCGAGGTAGAAGTCGGCCTCCTTGCCCGAGGAGAGCGTGACCTTGCCGTGGACGACGGCCTTGCGCTTGATCTCGGCCAGCAGGTTGTCGCGGTCTGTCATGCGCCCAAGCTTAGGGTCCCAGGCTCAGCGTCCTGATGAGAGCCAGGGCCTGCGCGTGCGCGCGGGGGAGCCGGCGCACCCGGACGCGGGGGTGGCGGCCGTGCAGGATCTCCGTGGCGCGCAGGTCGGCGACCTTGCCGGCCAGCCGATCGTCCTCCCTGGTCACCGCGCCGACGCGGGTGGGCGCGAGCAGCGCCAGCGTCTCGTCGCCGGTGAACGCCTTGCGCAGCGCCGTGGCCAGGTTGAGCGCCGCCGCCAGCCGCTCGGCCAGTTCGGCGATCTGCCCGTACGGCTCGGCCACCACCAGCAGGTGCCCGCCCGCGACCGCCCCCCGGTAGAGCTCGCCCAGCCTGGTCCGCAGGTAGGCCACCGTGGCCAGGCCGGTCAGCGGGTCCTCGCACTGCAGGTCGTTCATGGGCGCGAAGCTCTGCTCGGCCCACCCGGCCGCGTACGCCCGCACCAGCGGGAACGTCGGCTCTCCTCGATCGGTGACGGCGAACAGCGCCGCCAGGTCGCCCAGCCCCTCGGTGATCCCCACCCCGGCTCCCGCCCGCGCCGCGCCCAGTTCCTCGCAGGCGCGCGGCAGGTCGCCGCCGTCCGTCACGGCCTTGATCGCGTACGCCACCGCCGGGGTCCACCAGTCGTCGGCCAGCGACCAGCCCTCCGTCATGCTCCGTCCGCGCCAGCGCGACAGCACGTCCTCGTCCATGCGTCCTCCCGTGGTCCTCAGAGGTAAAGACGGCGCTCCGGTTTAGTCATGACGGAGAATGCGGAATGATTGCGCGGGGCAACCCCCTGTAATCGTGAGGTCACAATGAGTGTGGAATCGCCGCGAAGCGATGCGGACCTGCTGAAGGAGGTCCGCGCCGGCGACGCGACCGCGTACGGACGGCTCTACGAGCGTCACGTGGCCGCGGCCCGCGCGCTGGCCAGGCAGCTCGTCAGGGGCGAGTCCGAGGTCGAGGACGTCGTGGCCGAGTCGTTCACGAAGATCCTCGACCTGGTGGGCAGGGGAGGCGGGCCCGAGTCGGGGTTCCGCACGTACCTGCTGACCGTCGTGCGCCGTACCGTCTACGACCGCGGCCGGGTCGAGAGCCGCCAGGTGACCACCGGCGAGATCGAGCGCTACGACGCGGGCGTGCCCTTCGTCGATCCCGCGCTGGTCGGCCTGGAGCGGTCGATGATCTCGCGCGCGTTCCTGTCGCTGCCCGAGCGGTGGCGGGCGGTGCTCTGGCACACCGAGGTGGAGAAGTGCAAGCCCGCCGAGGTCGCGCCGCTGCTCGGCCTGTCGGCCAACGGGGTGGCGGCGCTGGCCTACCGGGCGCGCGAGGGGCTGCGGCAGGCGTACCTGCAGATGCACCTGCGCGCGGCGCCGCAGCACGAGTGCCGTCCGGTGCTCGGCAAGATGGGCGCCTACGTCAGGGGCGGCCTGGCCAGGCGCGACTCGCGCGCGGTCGACGACCACGTCAACGACTGCGAGGAGTGCCACGGCGTCCTGCTCGAACTGACCGACGTCAACCGCGGCCTGCGCGTCATCGTCGGCCCGCTGATCGCCGGCCCGGTGTTCGGCGGCTACGCCGCGGCGCTGGCCAAGGCGGGCGCGGCCGGCGGCGGAGCGGGCTGGCTGCTGCGGCTGTTCGGCTGGTTGCGGCGGGCGCCCTCGCGGCAGCAGGTCGTGGCGGCGGGCAGTGTCGCGGTCGCGTCCGCGGCGGTGGCGGCGTTCGTGCTGGTGTCGGGGGAGTCGCCGGTGGCCGAGCGGCCGGTGGCCACGCCGACGCCGGTGGCCCAGTCCCCGGTGTCGGTGCGGCCGGTGCCGCTGCCCGTGGCGAGCGAGTCGCCGGCGCGCGTCCCGCCGCCGCGGAGGGAGCCGCGGGGCAGGGCGCGGCTGCGGGCCACGATCGGCGCGCTCGGCGCCCTCGTCCGCGCCCAGCCCGGCATCGTCGGCATGCGCCTGCGCAACGACGGCGACGGCCCGAGCGGCGAGCTGGCCGCGACCGTCGAGCTGCCGCCCGGCGTGACCCTCCTGCCGCCGGCCAGGCGCGGCCACGGCGTGGCGCTGCTCGAACCCGTGGGCACGGTCGACGGCTGGTCCTGCCGGCAGGCCGGGCAGGGCGCGCGGTGCGCCAGGCAGCCGCTGGCCGCCGGGCAGGGCACGGCGGTGTTCCTGCGCGTGCTGGTGTCGGAGCTGGCTCCGGAGGGCGCCGGGCCCGCCGTGCGCGTCGACGCCGACGACCTTCACGTCAACGCGCGGGCGGCGCAGGGCGTGCGCACGGTGGGGGCGTCGGCCAGGTTCGCCACCGAGGGCAGGGTGGCCGTCCGGGCGATCGGCAACACGCTGCTGAGCTGTCCCGAGGAGCACGACGGCTGTCCCGAGGCCAGGCGCCGCCAGGGCGACCAGCGCGACAACGACCTGTGGCCGATGACCCCCCTCGACCAGGACGCCAGCCCGGCCACCAGCGCCTCCAGCGCGGCCCGGCTCACTCTGCCCAAGGACAGCCGGGTCGTGTGGGCCGGCCTCTACTGGTCGGCGAGCGGCGCGGCGGCGGGGCCCGTCAAGGTCAGGGCGCCGGGCCGGCGCACGTACGTGTCGGTCCGTCCCGACCACGTCACGGCCCTCGACATGCCGCTGGGCCCGGCCTACCAGGCGTTCGCCGACGTCACGGCGCTGGCCGGGCAGGCGCGGCAGGGCGGCCTGTGGTGGGCGGCCGACGCGCCGATGGCGGAGGGGGCCTCCAGCCACGCCGGGTGGAGCCTGGTGGTGGTCGTGACCGGGCCGCGGCAGCCGTACAGCCAGGCCGTGGTGCTCGACACGGCGACCGTGATCGGCGGCGCGGACAGGAAGGTGCGCATGCCGCTCGGCGGCCTGGGCCCGGCCGCCGCGCCGGCCAGGGCCGAGCTGGTGACCTGGGAGGGCGACGCCGATCTTCAGGGCGACAAGGTCTCGCTCGGCACCGGCGCGATCGTCCCGGAGGGCGGCGACCGCGAGCGCGGCAACGTCTTCGACGGCTCCGCCAACGGCGCCAGTGGCATGACCTTCGGCGTCGACGTCGACACGGTCGAGGCCGAGCTGGGCCGCGATCCGGCGCTGACGATCGTGACCGACAAGGACGTCGTGCTCTTCGGAGCGGCCGCGCTGACCGTCAGGGCACGCTCATGACCGCAAACAGGACGAACTGGTACGGTCTGCCTAAATGGTCTGGCTGCACGGCGGCCCGCGGTCGAATCGTCGGGATTCACCCTCGCGCGATCACCTGCTTTCATTACCCTGAAAGAGGGCCGCCGAGTCCGGTCTCTGACGGTGCAGAGCCAGCAAGGTCGGACCACCAGGAAAGGGGCGGTGTCAGTGGATCGCTGTGCGCTGTTCGTGGACGCCGGCTATCTGCTGGCAGACGGAGCGATGGCCGTGCACGGCACTCGCCATCGAGAGGCCGTCGCCTGGGACTATCCCGGGCTCCTCCAGCTGATGACCAACCTGTCGCGCGAACGCACGGGCCTGCCGCTGCTGCGGTGCTACTGGTACGAGGCGACCGTCGAGGGCCGCCGCACCCCGGAGCACGACGCGCTGGCCGACATCCCGGGCCTCAAGCTCAGGCTGTCGCGCATCCGGCCGGGCCGCCGCGAAGGCGTCGACGCCCAGGTCCATCGCGACCTCATGACCCTCGCCCGCAACAACGCCATCTGCGACGCCGTCGTCGTCAGCGGCGACGAAGACCTCGCCCAGGTGGTGTGCGACGCCCAGGACCTCGGCATCAGGGTCACCGTCATCCACATCGCCGCCGACGGCGGGTGGGCCGTGTCCCGGTCGCTGCGGCAGGAGTGCGACGACCTGGTCGAGCTGGGCAACGCCCACCTGCGGCCCTACGTCACGATGGTGAGCGGCGTCACTGAGTCCTCCAACGGCCACCACCAGCCGCTCAGCAACGGGCACGCCGCCCCCTCGCTGCCGCCCGCGACCCCGGCGACCCCGGCGACCCCGACGGCCTCGCTGCCGCCGGCGTCGTCCTCGGGCAGCCACGCGGCCGGGCAGCACTCCGGGAGCCACGCGGCCCCCTCCTCCGGCGCCTCGTCCGCCAACGGGCAGGCGTCCTCGGGCGGGCGGTCGGCCACGCCGCCGGTGCTGCCCTCGTACTCGGGGTACCAGGAGCAGCCGCCGTCGATCCCGCCGTCCGTGCCGCCGGCCGCGCCGGCGACCGGGCCGCTGCAGCAGCCGCAGTCCGCCTCGCCCAGCACCGGGCAGTTCGCCACGCCGTCCTCGGGGGGCGCCTACCAGCCGGCGCAGCTCGGGCCGTACACCGGGCCGCAGGCCGCGCCCGTCTCCCCGCCGCCCGCCGCCACCGCCGGGGCCACCACGCTGGCCGACGCCGTGAAGGCCGCCCATCGCGAAGGGCACGACTTCGGCGAGTCCGTGGCCCGCGACGCGCCCGCGCTGTGGCTGGAGGCGGTGCTGGCCCGCAAGCCGCGCATGCCCTCCGACCTGGAGGCCCGCCTCCTGCAGGGCTCGTCGCTGCCGATCGACTTCCTCCTGCACGACGAGGTCCGCCACGCCCTGCGCCGCGGCTTCTGGGACGCCCTCGAACGCGCCCGCCACTGACCCTCTCCCGCACGGCAAGCCAGACGCCCGGGCGCCATGAGCGGCGACCCGGGCGTCGGACGGGACGAGATCAGGACAGCGCGTCGAAGCCGGCGCGCAGGTGGGCGACCCGATCGCCCAGGTCGGCCAGCGGCACGGAAAGCGCCGGATCCTGCGACTTGCGGGCCAGCTCCCGCACCCGGGCCAGCTCGTCCTCCACCGCCGTCAGCCGCCGGGACAACTCCGGCAGGACCGACGCGTGGTCACCCGCTCCGGGCGGCAGCTCGCCGGTCACCCGCTCGCGCAGCAACGACGCCTGCTCGGCCAGGCGCTTGTTCATGTTGTAGAGCTCGGTGAACACCGACACCTTCGCCCGCAGCACCCAGGGGTCGAACGGCTTGGTGAGATAGTCGACCGCCCCCGCCGCGTATCCGCGGAAGGCGTAGTCGGGGGCGCTGTCGACCACGGTCAGGAAGATGATCGGGATGTTCCTGGTCCGCTCCCGCCGCTTGATGTGGGCGGCCGTCTCGAAGCCGTCCATGCCCGGCATCCGGACGTCGAGCAGGATCAGCGCGAACTCGGTGTTGAGCAGCGCCTTGAGCGCCTCCTCGCCGGACCTGGCGCGTACGGGCACCAGGTCGAGCGAGCTGAGGATCGCCTCCAGGGCGATCAGGTTCTCCTCGCGGTCGTCGACCAGGAGAATCTTTGCACGGTCCGGCATCGATCACGACCCTTCAGCGGTTGAGGGCGACGAGTCGGTCGTGGCTCCCCGCCCACGGCTGAGCCAGCCGCGCAGCCGTTCGAGCAGGCGATCGACGTCGACCGGCTTGGGCACGTAGTCGGACGCGCCCGAGGCGATGCTCTTCTCGCGATCACCACGCATGACCTTAGCGGTCAGCGCGATGATCGGCAGGTCGGCGAACTGGGGCATGCGCCGGATGGCCGAGGTCGTGGCCCAGCCGTCCATCTCCGGCATCATGATGTCCATCAGCACGAGCGCGACGTCTTCGTTCCGTTCGAGCTGCTCGATCCCCTCGCGGCCGTTCTCGGCGTAGACGACCGTCGATCCGTGTCGTTCCAGCACGCTGGTGAGGGCGAACACGTTGCGGATGTCGTCGTCGACGATGAGGATCTTGGCGCCGTTGAGCGGGTCGTCGCCCTGCCACTGGACGGGCGTCTCCACCGGCGGCTCGACCAGCTCGGGCATCGGCATGTCGAGCGGCGGCGGCGGCTCGGGCAGGGTCGCGGCGGCGGCCTGCTCCTCGGCGGGCGAGGTCATGAGCTGCCGGCGCGGGGCCGTGCTGCCGTCGGTGGCGGCCAGCGGGCCGGTGTAGGAGGCCGGCAGGTAGAGGGTGAACGTGCTGCCCTTGCCCAGCTCGCTCTCGACGTGGATCTCGCCGCCGAGCAGCCGGGCGATGTCGCGGCAGATGGCCAGGCCGAGGCCGGTGCCGCCGTACTTGCGGCTGGTGGTGCCGTCGGCCTGCCGGAACGCCTCGAAGATGACCTCGCGCTTGTCGGGCGCGATGCCGATGCCGGTGTCGATCACCTGGAAGGCCAGCAGGTCGGTGGCGTCGTGGAGGGTGTCGTCGTCGAAGTCGACCCCTCGGGGCGCCGCCGCGACCCGCAGCTTGACCTCGCCCTTCGGGGTGAACTTCACCGCGTTGGACAGCAGGTTGCGCAGCACCTGCTGCAGGCGCTGCTCGTCGGCCCGCAGCTCGCTCGGCACGTCGGAGGCCACCTCGACGCCGAAGGACAACCCCTTGTCCTGGGCCAGCGGCGCGAAGGCCGCCTCCAGCAGGTCGACCATCTTGGGCAGCGACACCTGGATCGGATGGATGTCCATCCGGCCCGCCTCGACCTTCGACAGGTCGAGCATGTCGTTGATGAGCTGCAGCAGCGCCGAGCCCGCGCTGTGGATCGTGCGGGCGAACTCGACCTGCTGGGACGTCAGGTTGCCCTCGGCGTTCTCGGTCAGCAGCTTGGCCAGCACCAGCAGGCTGTTGAGCGGCGTGCGCAGCTCGTGGGACATGTTCGCGAGGAACTCGGACTTGTACCGCGAGGAGACCGCGAGCTGCTCGGCGCGCTCCTCCAGGGTGCGGCGGGCCTGCTCGATCTGGAAGTTCTGGATCTCGATCGCGCGGTTCTGCTTGGCCAGCAGCGCCGCCTTGTCCTCCAGCTCGGCGTTGGACCTGCGCAGCTCCTCCTGCTGCCGCTGGAGCTCGTCGGAGCGCTCCTGCAGCTCGCGGGTGAGCCGCTGGGACTCGGTCAGCAGGTCTTCGGTGCGGGAGTTGGCGATGATCGTGTTCATCGTGACGCCGATGGTCTCGACGAGCTGCGTCAGGAAGTCGAGGTGCACCTCGCCGAACGGGGTGAAGGAGGCCAGCTCCAGCACGCCGAGCACGCGGTTCTCGAACAGGATCGGCAGCACGACGATCTGCGCGGGCGTGGACTGGCTGAGCCCGCTGTCGATGGTGATGAACTGCGGCGGCACGTCGTCGAGGATGATGTGCCTGCCCTCGGCCGCCGCCTGGCCGACGATGCCCTCGCCGATCGCGAAGCGCCGGCGCGGCCCCCGGTCGGGACGCACGCCGTAGCCGCCGATCAGCGTCAGCTCGTGGTCGCCCTCGGGGTCGATGCCGTAGAAGGCGCCGTAGCGGGCCGAGACCAGCGGGGTCAGCTCGCTCATCGTCAGCTTGGCCACCTCGAACAGGTCGCGGTGGCCCTGCATGAGCCGGGAGATGCGGGCCAGGTTGGACTTGAGCCAGTCCTGTTCCTGGTTGGCCTGGGTGGTCTCGCGGAGGTTGGCCACCATCGAGTTGATGTTGTCCTTCAGCTCCGCCAGCTCGCCCTGCGCCTCGACGGCGATCGACCGGGTCAGGTCGCCCCGGGCCACGGCGCTGGTGACGGTCGCGATGGCGCGCACCTGCGTGGTCAGGTTGCC
This sequence comes from Nonomuraea sp. NPDC001636, assembly GCF_040298265.1. Lineage (NCBI taxonomy): Bacteria > Bacillati > Actinomycetota > Actinomycetes > Streptosporangiales > Streptosporangiaceae > Nonomuraea > Nonomuraea sp. NPDC001636. The sequence continues at coordinate 184,804 of NZ_JBEOZT010000014.1, read as the reverse complement.
GGCCAGCTCGTTGACGCTCTCGGTGAGCCGCTTCCAGGTGCCCTCGACGCCCTCGACCCGGGCCTGGCCGCCGAGCTGGCCCTCCGAGCCCACCTCGCGGGCCACGCGGGTGACCTCGGAGGCGAAGGAGGACAGCTGGTCGACCATCCGGTTGATGGTGGTCTTCAGCGCCAGGATCTCGCCCTGGGCGTCGACGTCGATCTTGCGGGTGAGGTCGCCGTTGGCCACGGCCGTGGTGACCTCGGCGATGTTGCGCACCTGATAGGTCAGGTTGTTCGCCATGAAGTTGACGTTGTCGGTGAGGTCCTTCCACACGCCCGACACGCCCTGCACCCGCGCCTGGCCGCCGAGCTGCCCCTGCGTGCCCACCTCGCGGGCCACGCGGGTGACCTCGTCGGCGAAGGACGACAGCTGGTCGACCATCGTGTTGAGGGTGTCCTTGAGCTGCAGGATCTCGCCCTGCGCGTCAACGGTGATCTTCTTCGACAGGTTGCCCTGCGCCACCGCGGACGAGACGGCCGCGATCTGGCGCACCTGCGAGGTGAGGTTGTTGGCCATCGAGTTGACGTTGTCGGTGAGGTCCTTCCAGACCCCGGACACGCCGCGCACCTGCGCCTGCCCGCCGAGCTGGCCTTCCGTGCCCACCTCGCGGGCCACGCGGGTGACCTCGGAGGCGAACGAGGACAGCTGCTCGACCATCGTGTTCATGGTCGACTTGAGTTCGAGGATCTCGCCCTGGGCGTCGACGTCGATCTTGCGGGTGAGGTCGCCGTTGGCCACGGCCGTGGTCACCTGGGCGATGTTGCGCACCTGGTAGGTCAGGTTGTTGGCCATCGAGTTGACGTTGTCGGTGAGGTCCTTCCAGACGCCCGACACGCCCTTCACCTCGGCGCGCCCGCCGAGCTTGCCCTCGGTGCCGACCTCGCGGGCCACGCGGGTGACCTCGTCGGCGAAGGACGACAGCTGGTCGACCATCGTGTTGAGGGTGTCCTTGAGCTGCAGGATCTCGCCCTCGGCGTCAACCGTGATCTTCTTCGACAGGTTGCCCTGGGCGACCGCCGTCGCGACGGTGGCGATCGAGCGCACCTGCGAGGTCAGGTTGTTGGCCATGAAGTTGACGTTGTCGGTGAGGTCCTTCCAGACGCCCGACACGCCGGTGACCTGCGCCTGGCCGCCCAGCTGGCCTTCGGTGCCGACCTCGCGGGCCACGCGGGTGACCTCCTCGGCGAAGCCCGAGAGCTGGTCGACCATCGTGTTGACGGTGTTCTTCAGCTCGAACATCTCGCCCACGGCGTCGACCGTGACCTTGCGGCTCAGGTCGCCCTTGGCGACCGCCGTGGTGACCACGGCGATGTCGCGGACCTGCGCGGCCACGCGCGAGGACATCGTGTTGACGGCCTCGGTGAGGTCGCGCCAGCTTCCCGACATGCCCCGCAGGTTGGCGCTGCCGCCCAGCCGGCCCTCGGTCCCCGCCTCGCGGGCGACCCTGGTGACCTCGGAGTTGAACAGGGCGAGCTGGTCGACCATGCCGTTGATGGCCTTGCCCAGGCGGCGCACCTCGCCGCGGGCCGACCGGTCGAGGTCGATGCGCCGCGACAGGTCGCCCTTGGCCACCGCGTCGATCACGTCGGCCGCGCCGCTGACCGGGCTCACCAGGGCGTCGATCAGCATGTTGACCGACTCGACGCTCTCGGACCACGCCCCGACGCCCGGGCCGGGCGTCAGCCGCTCGCCGAAGCGCCCTTCCTTGACGACTTCTTTGCGAACTCTCGCCAGCTCGTTCGCGAGGTGTTCGCGGCGGTCGGCCACTTCGTTCAGCAGCAGGCGCACTTCGCTGAGGATGCCGGGAGGAGCGTGCGGGACCCGACGCCGGAAATCGCCGTCACGCCAGGAGAAGAGTGTCTCCAGCACGGGAACGAGATCCGATTCTGTATAGGTCCGCTCCTCCGGGCTCGATGCGGCCTTGGCCGTGGTCATGGGGCCTCCTTCACTCGCGACGGGTCCCGGCGAGTGATTCAAGTCTGTCACGATGAGTAGCTCGTAGTCCTGCCCTTGGATTTACCCCAAGTCAGTGAGAAGTGTGGTAGGCACGATGGGATGACTGCTTCTCCCCACGCGGTCCTGGCCGCGACCTTCGCGCCTGGCGATACCGCTGTGACGGCTGCGATGAGGTTCACGCGCGAGGTGATGACCGCGTGGGCCACCGTCAGCGTGCTCCATACCGCCGAGCAGGTGGCCGGTGATCTGGCGGAGCAGGTCTCTGACGAGCCGTTTGAGGTGATTTGGAAGCATTACGGGGACGCAGTCCAGGTCGAACTGCGGCAGCGGATCACCGCGCACGGTGACCCGAAAGCTCCTTCCGTGAACGTGGAGGAGTGGGGAGTCACCTTCGCGGGCGATTCCCGTGTCCATTGGGCAAGGCTCACGCTACCCGGCTCCGTGGACCAGGTGGCCGCCGAATGGGCGGAGGAGAGCGCTCGGGGCCCCCACTGGCTCGGCTTCCTGGCCGACGCCAGCGACCTGCTGGCCGGCACCCTCGACCCCGACATGGTCCCGGCGATCATCGCCCAGATCGTCGTGCCGCGCCTGGCGAGCTGGTGCGCGGTCTACACCGCCGGCAACTCGGGCGGCCCGCTGCGGCTGGTCTACCTCTGGCACGCCGACGAGGCCCGCATCGACGGCCTGCGCGAGCAGCTCACGGACATGGACGTCGGCGCGGCCGACACCAGGGCCACGTCCGTCATCCACCTGAACGACTCCCAGGTGCTGGCCGTGCCGCTCACCGCGCGCGGCCGCGGGCTCGGCATGATGTGCCTGGGCCGGTCCGACCGCTTCCCCGACGAGGTCATCCAGTTCGCCGACGACATCGGCAGGCGCGCCGCGCTGGCCATGGACAACGCCCGGCTCTACGCCCAGCAGGCCGCGGCCAACCGGGCGCTGCAGCGCAGCCTCCTGCCGCCCAACGAGCCGGAGGTGCCCGGCCTCGACTACGGCGTCATCTACGAGCCCGCCGGCGAGGCCAACGAGGTCGGCGGCGACTTCTACGACCTGTTCAAGGCGGGCGACGACTCCTGGCGCTTCGCCATCGGCGACGTCTGCGGCACCGGCCCCGAGGCCGCCGCGGTGACCGGCCTGGCCCGTCACACGCTGCGCCTGCTGGCCCGCGAGGGCTACGGCGTCGCCGCGGTGCTCGGCCGGCTCAACCAGGCGATCCTGGAGGAGGGCGAGCGCGCCAGGTTCCTCACGCTGCTCCACGGCGACATCACGCCCGTGGAGTCCGGCCTGGAGGTGCGGCTGGTGTCCGCCGGCCATCCCGAGGCGCTGCGGCTCAGGCCGAGCGGCAAGGTGGAGGCGGTGACCACGCCGCAGTCGCTGCTCGGCGTCTTCCACGAGGTCGTGTTCGAGGCCGACACCATCCATCTCGACCACGGCGACGTGCTGCTGGCGGTGACCGACGGCGTGACCGAGCGGCGCTCGGGCGGCCGGCTGCTCGACGACGACGGCGGTCTGGCCAAGCTGCTGGCCGAGTGCGCCGGCCTGTCGGCCAGGGCGGTGGCCGAGCGCATCCGCAGGGGCGCGGCGGAGTTCGCCGCCGAGCCGAGCGCCGACGACCTCGCCATCGTGGTCCTGCGCGCGCGCTGACCCGCGCGGGAGCGCCCCCGCAGGAGCGCTCCCACGACGTGCGCGAGAGGTCAGCCGGCGTGCACGTGCTTGCGGGCGAACTCCAGTTGCAGGGCCGTCTGCGCGATGCGTTCGGCGACCACGAGCGAGCCGCGGATGGCGCCGTAGGTGTACAGCTCGTGCTCGCGGCCGTGCTCGGCGAGCTTGGCCACGTACTTCTCGATCTGGCGCAGCGGGCAGCGGGTGTCGTTCTCGCCGGCGAGGATCAGCAGCGGGCTCTTGATCTGGTCCACGTACGTGATCGGCGAGCAGAACGCGTACCGCTCGGGCTGCTCGTCGGGCGAGCCGCCGAGCAGGGCGCGCTGGTAGGCGCGCAGGCTCTCTGCCTCGTCCTCGTAGCAGGTCTGGTGGCAGGCGATGGGCACCGCGGCGATGCCCGCGGCCCACAGGCCCGGCTGGACGCCGAGGCCGAGCAGCGAGAGGTAACCGCCCCAGGCGGTGCCGGCCAGGATCAGCCGGGCGGGGTCGATCGTGCCCCGGTCCACCAGCGCCTGGCGGACGGCGGCGATGTCGGCCAGCTCGATGTGCCCGACGTCGCCGTGCAGCGCGTCCCGCCAGGCCGAGCCGTAGCCGGTCGAGCCGCGGTAGTTGACGCGGACGACGGCGAAGCCCGCGTCGACCCAGGCCGCGACCTCGGGGGAGAAGGCGTCGCGGTCGTGGTCGGTCGGGCCGCCGTGCATGAGGAAGACCGCAGGGTAGGGCGCCGCGCCGGTCTCGGGCTTGGACACCAGGGCGTGGATGCGCCCGCCGGGCCCTTCGACGTCGAGGTCCTCGACGGGGACGCTCGGCGGCGCCGACGGGCCGGCCGCGTGCAGCACGACCTGGCCGTTGCTCGACCGGATGACCGGCGGGCGCGAGCCGCTGGACCAGGAGTACTCGATGTGGCCGCCGGGCCGCGGCGCGGCCTCGTCGATCACGCCGTGCGGGGTGTCGATGAGCGTCAGGACGCCGCCCGCCAGGTCGTAGCGGTGCAAATAGCTGCGGGCGCGGTGGTCGCGCACGATCAGCAGGCCGCGGCCGTCGTCGAACCATTCGGCGGCCAGGTCGCCGGGGTCCTTCAGCCAGATCTCGCGCTGCTCGTCGGTGACCGGGTCCCAGACCAGGGGCTCGTGGCGCTGGCGGCGCTCGTGCAGGGTCAGCAGGCGGCGGTCGCCGAGCACCGGGGCGAAGCGGAGGCCGTGCACGCCCTTGTCGGGGCCGTCGTAGAGCTCGCCGACGGTCTCGCCGTGCTGGTCGACGACGCGCAGCGCCGGACGCCGGAAGTCGCCGTACTCGCCGTGGTTGATGGCGATGAGGGAGCCGTCGAGGGACATGTCGGTCACCCAGGCGGCCTCGGCGTGCTCGTACAGCAGCTCGGCCGGCGCGCCGGGGCGTACCAGGTGGATCCGGAACGTGCCCTCGCTGGCCAGGCTGATGGCGGCCAGGCCGGTGGCCGACAACGCGATGCCGCCCGGCTGGCCCGGCGGCAGGCCGGGCGCGGCCGGCTCGCTCGGACCGCCGGTGAACGGCTGGCGCCACCAGGTGCCGAACTCGTCGCCGTCGGTGTCGGCGAACCAGTAGATCCACTGTCCCGCCGGGTCGATCGCCGCGTGCGCGGTGCCCTTGGGCCGGTCGGTGACCTGGCGCACGGCGCCCGTCGCCCGGTCCCAGGCGTAGACCTCCCACGTCCCGGTGGCGTTGGAGCGGTAGATGGAGCGGTTCGGGGCCTGGCGGGCCCAGGCCGGCAACGTCATGCGCGACGCGCGGAACCTGGCCTGCCAGCGTTCCTCCGCCTTCATCCGGCGCGCCCCCTCCCATCGATGGCCCACGCCCTCTGGGTGCGGGATGCCGTCCAGTATTGCGCCTGAGTCGGGGAAATACTCGGGGAATGTGGGGGAATTTCGGACTAAATGCCCCATCAGTAACACCAGTCGCAGATGCCCGTCAAGGAACAGGTCTTGAACGGGGCTCAGGCTCGAAGATAGACAGATGAAACGCGGCTCTGACCGTAACTTTATTCTGGCCATTCTTGGCATGCCGGCTGAAATAACCGGATATGCGGGCGGCCAGCTCGGCGGAATCAGTGTGCCACGCGCTCGGGCCCATTCCCACGACCTGCACCAGCTCGTCCGGTCCGAGCTCCATGTCGAACTCGATCGTGCGCCGCCCGGCCCGGGCGAACCCCTGCATGCTGCGGGCGACCCGGCGATCCTTCTCCTCGTCCACCGAGAGCAGCCCCAGCTCCTCGACCAGCGGGCTCAGGTGCGCCGCCGCGGGGGTCGCGACAATGGCCGCCCCTCCAGGGCGCAGGATCCGCCGGAACTCGGGCCCGTTCCTGGGCGCGAACACATCGATCACCACATCGGCCACCCCATGCCGGATCGGGAGCGGCCGCCACACGTCCGCCACGAACGCCCCCAGCCTCGGATGCGCCCGCGCCGCCCGCCGTACGGCGTGCTTGGAGACGTCGAACGCCATCCCGATGCCATCGTCCACCGCATTGAGCACGGCCGCCAGATAGTGCCCGGTGCCCGTGCCGGCGTCGACGATCAGCGGTGCGACCCTGCCCGCCGCGCCGAGACCTTCGACGGTCACCGGCCCACCCTGCGGACCGGCCTCCACTCCCGCCCCACCGTACGCTTCCGGCCCGGTTTCGTCATTCGATTCAGTAGAAGATTCACGTTTTTCTCCGGCCGCCACCCGTACGCGTACGGTTTCCGCAAGCGCCTGCGCCAGCGGGGCGTAGTGACCGGCCGCCAGGAACTCGGCCCGCGCGGCCACCATCGCGGGGCTGTCGGCGGTGCCGGGCGGGCGTGACCCGGTGAGCAGGCTGACGTACCCCTGCTTGGCCACGTCGAAGGAGTGCCCACGCGCGCACCGCAGTGCGCCCTCGGCGAGCTCCACGTCCGCGTGGCAGACGGGGCAGATCAGGTGTTCGACGATGTCGGCCAGCATGCGCCCATTCTCCAGCGGCCTCACGCCGCCGCGCGCAGCGCCTCCAGCAGGAACGCGGCGTTGGACGGCGTCGCGCGCAGCTTGCCGACGAGCGTCTCCAGGGCCTGCTGCCGGTCCAGCCCGGCCAGCGTGCGGCGCAGCCGCCAGATCACCTGCCGCTCCTGCGGGTGCAGCAGCATCTCCTCGCGCCTGGTGCCGGAGGCCTCCAGGTCGACCGCCGGGAACAGACGTCGCTCGGCCAGGTCGCGGGCGAGGTGAAGCTCCATGTTGCCGGTGCCCTTGAACTCCTCGTACAGGCTGTTGTCCATGCGGGAGCCGGTGTCCACGAGGGCGCTGGCGAGGATGGTCAGCGAGCCGCCGCCCTCGACGTTGCGCGCCGCGCCGAAGAAGCGCTTGGGCGGGTAGAGGGCGCGGGCGTCGATGCCGCCGGTGAGCACCCGGCCGCCGCCGGGCGCGAGGTTGTTGTAGGCCCGGCCGAGCCGGGTCAGCGAGTCGAGCAGCAGCACGACGTCGCGGCCGCCCTCCACCAGACGCTTGGCGCGTTCGAGTGCCAGCTCGGCGACGGCGGCGTGGTCGCGGTCGGGGTGGTCGAAGGTGGAGGCGAAGATCTCCCCCTGGACGGAGGCCCGCATCTCGGTCACCTCCTCGGGCCGCTCGCCCACGAGCACGACCATGAGGTGCACCTCGGGATGGTTGCGGGTGACCGCGGCGGCCAGCGCCTGCAGCACCATCGTCTTGCCGGCCTTGGGCGGCGCCACGATGAGACCGCGCTGTCCCTTGCCGATGGGCGCGACCAGGTCGATGACCCGGGTGCTGAGCGACCCGGTCTCGATGACCAGCCGCTCGTCCGGGTGGACGGGCGTCAGCTCCTCGAACCGCGGCCGGTCCCGCCACTCGGTCAGGCCGTTGACGGACTGGACGCCGGCCAGCTTGTTCCCGGCCACGGTGGCCACGACGCGGTCGCCGCGCCGCAGCCCGAGCTGCCTGACCCGGTCGGCGGGCACGCGGACGTCGCCCGGCCCGGGAAGGTGTTCCGCGCGGATGAAGGCGGACTTCTCCTGCACGTCGAGGAGGCCGCTCACCTGCCCTGCGGGCGTTTCCGCGCGCTGTTGCGGAATGGTGTGAACAGACATGATGAGCCCCTTTGGGGGAGATGCGCCGACCAGAGATCGGCGAGTTCGATGAAGAAGCCGGGCCCGGAGAAAACCTGGGCGGGGCTGGAGCAGAACCAGCGGAGCGGAAGCTCAACGCTTGTGGGGAAGATACCACACGTTCCGCCCCATCAAACGCCTAGCCCTCTTGGACTATTCCCGGACGGTTCTGGTGTGTTCTGCCGCGTGTCCCGGCCCGTACGCGTGACAATGTTCTTCATCGCACCCGGCCGTGCGGAAGACCCCCGGCCGGCGGTGCGGCGAAGACGCACAACCCCCATCAGCGCAGCGGCACCGTGTCAAGTGACATGCAGGACCCCTGCAACTCGGCGGGGGTTCCATGGACACATCCGAGCTCCTTGGGGGAACGCCATGAACACCGTCCACTGCCCTCAGTGCCAGCACACGCTCGACGAGGGCCCGATCATGTACCGGTGCGCCCACTGCTGCCGCGCCGTCTACGCCGCCGACCTGGAGAACGAGTACGTTCCGCGGCAGCCCGTCGCCGCCTAACCTAGGCGGGATGAAGCACAGCCCCATCACCGTCTCCGGCGTCGAGGTGACGCCGCTCTGCGACGCGGTGGGCCCGATGGGCCCCGCGATCCGCCTCCCGCTCGCCGAGATGTTCCCCGGATCCGGCCCGGCGGACGATCCGTGGGTCCTGCACTTCCACTGCTACCTGCTGCGTGACGGCGCAGGCCGCCTCACCCTCGTCGACACCGGCATCGGCGGGGAGGACTCCCCGGCGGCCGGCTGGGCGCCCGTGCCCGGCGTCCTGACGGACGAGCTGGCGGCGGTGGGCGTCGCGCCCGCCGACATCGGCACCGTCGTCCTCACTCACCTGCACAGCGACCACGCGAGCGGCGCGGTCGCAGGCGGCCGGCCGGTGTTCGAGAACGCCCGCCACGTGCTCCAGCGGGCCGAGGTCGACGCGGCCTCCGGAGCCATGTCCGACCTGCTGACCCCGCTCAAGGACCAGCTCCACGTCGTCGAGGGGCAGGCCGAGATCGCGCCGGGCATCCACGTCCAGCACACGCCCGGCCACACCCCCGGCCACCAGATCGCCAGGGTCGGCGACTTGGCCATCACCGGCGACCTCGTGCTCCACCCGGTGCAACTGGCCGACCCGGGCATCCACTACGCCTACGACGACGACCAGGAGACGGCCGCGCGCACGCGCATCGACGTCCTGGCGGCGCTGCGGGCCGAGCGGGCGACGATCGCCACCGCGCACTTCAGCGAGCCTTTCATGCGTCTTTGATCCGTTACGGCACCATTGGCTGTCATGAAGATTCGTGTTGTGGCCGGGGTCGCCCTCGGCGCCGCGCTGCTGGCCCCCGCCCCGGCGTCGGCGGCCACCGCGCCCGAGCTCTCGGGCGCCGCCGTCTACGCCGACGACGGCCACCGGCTCGCCCGCTACGAAGGCGGGGAGTGGAGCACCATCGCCAAGATCGGCGCGCTGCCGCAGTTCGCCGTCTCGCCGGACGGCAGGAAGGCCGCCTGGGTGACCGACGGCGGCGACCTCCAGGTCAAGGACGGCGCCAAGACCGTCACCGCGGCCACCAAGCTCCAGGGCGGCACGCCGTGCCTGACCCCCGTCTGGTCGCCCGACTCGACGCAGGTCGCCTACGTCGGCAAGGGCGAGACCGTCATGGCGGTCAAGGCCGACGGCACCGGCAGGCGCAGGCTCGGCACGTCCAAGGGCGTGTGCCATCTGGCGTGGGCGGCGGGCGGCCGTTACCTCGCGGGCTACACCGGCGAGGCCGACGCCGTCTACCGGCTCGACGTCAAGACCGGGAAGGCCGCCAGGGGCAAGGGCGTCAAGCTCGTCACCCACGTGCAGAGCCTGTCGCCGAACGGCCGCAACGCGGTCGTCGCGGTCCCCGCCGATCCCGCCGCGCTCGGCGACGGGAGCTGGCCGGCGGCCTTCAAGCCGGCCGTGGTCGACCTGGTGACCGGCCGGCAGCTCACCCCGGCCGTCAAGGGCCGGCTGATCGGCGCGTTCTACCTGGCCGACGGGCGGCTGGTGGTCCGCGTGGCGGGCGGCGCGCACAACACCCTGGTGGTGCTGGACGCGGCGGGCAAGGAGAGCCAGCGGATCGAGGAGCCGGCCAGGGCCAGGACCCAGGCGCTGCTGCAGGTGCTGCCGTAACGTTGGCCCGGTGAACGATTTCTGGTCCACCGTCAACCGGGTCGTCACCGGGGCCGCGGCCTACATCACCGACGAGCGGGGCCGGGCCCTGCTCGTCAAGCCCAACTACCGCGACCACTGGTCCTTCCCCGGCGGCATCATCGACGCCGGGGAGCACCCGGCGCAGGCGTGCGCCAGGGAGGTCGCCGAGGAGCTCGGCCTGGTGCTGGAGGTCGGCCGGCTGCTCGCCGTGAGCTGGGTCGACGGCCTGTCCTACGTGCCGTACGCGATGGTCAACTTCATGTTCGACTGCGGCGAGCTGCCGCCGGACGCGGTGATCACCCTGCAGGCCGAGGAGCTGGACGACCACGGCTTCTACACCCACGAGGAGGCCGCCCGCCTGCTGCCCGCCCACGGCCACCGGCGGCTGCTGGCGGCCGCGCGGGCGCGGGCCTCGGGCGGGACGGCCTACCTAGCTCCCGGCGAGGACCGGCTGGTCGGCCAGGAGGGCTGAGGGCAGGAAGACCATCGCGGTCAGGCCGCCGTAGGGCGAGGGCGCGAGGGTGACCTTGATGTCGTGCCGGGCGGCCAGCCGGCCGACCACGAACAGGCCCAGCCGGTCGCTCTGCGCCAGGTCGAACTCCGGCATCTTGGCCAGCCGCTCGTTGAGCTCGTCCAGCTCGACGCGGGGCAGGCCGAGGCCGCGGTCCTCGATCTCGACCATCAGGCCGTTCGGGGTGCTCGAACTGCGCACGTCCACCCTGGTCTGCGGGGGTGAGAAGAGGGTGGCGTTCTCGACCAGCTCGGCCAGCAGGTGGGCCACGTCCGTGACGGTCGCGCCGAGCAGCGCGGTCTGCGGCGGCGGCAGGATCTCGACGCGCTCGTACTCCTCGACCTCCGCGACGGCCGCGCGCAGCACGTCGAGGACGGCCACCGGGTTGCGCCAGCCGCGCCCGGGGGCCTGGTCGGACAGGATGATCAGGCTCTCGGCGTGCCTGCGCATGCGGGTGGTGAGGTGGTCCAGCTTGAACAGGTCGGCCAGCAGGTCGGGCTCCTCGGTGGCCCGCTCCATGCTGTCGAGCTGGAGCAGCTGGCGGTGCAGCAGCGACTGGTTGCGCCGGGCCAGGTTCACGAAGACCTGGCTGACGCCGTGCCGCAGCCTGGCCTGGTCGACGGCGGCCTCCACGGCCGTGGACTGCACGTGGTTGAAGGCCCGCACGATGTCGGCGACCTCGGAGGTCTCCGTCCTGACCTCCAGCGGCGCGACCTCGGCGGCCGTGGGCGGGCGGGTGTTCGTGCGCAGCCGCTCGATCAGCCCGGTCAGCCGCACCTCGGCCAGTTCGGTGGCCGCGTCGCGCAGCCCGGCCAGCTCGCGGACCAGCCGCCTGCGGAAGCGCAGCGACAGCAGGATCGAGGCGAGCACGGCCAGCAGGCCCACGCCGCCGGCCACGCCGATCTTGATCAGGATGCTGCCGGCGGCCGGCGTCACCCGGGCCACGATGCCCTCCACGGCCTGGCCCTGGTCGCGTTCGAGCACGGCCCACAGGTTCTGGCCGTCGATCTCCCAGGTGGCGGCGGTGGCGGGCAGTCCGTTCATCGCGGCCTGGCCCCGGATGGCGTCCTCGGCGTCGAGGAACTCCTTGTAGACGGGCGAGGTGGCCAGCTGCGCGTACGGGCCGCGCAGGCCGCCGTCCAGGTGCGAGAGCGCCTGCGAGTACAGCAGCCGCCGGGTCGCCACCATCCCGGTGAACGCCTCCCGCTCGACGGCCTCGACCCGCCCTCTGGCCAGCACCACGACGATCATCGCGCGCTCGCGCGAGACCAGGTCCTTGGCCTCGCCGAGCATGGTGACGGCCCGCGCCTGCCGGTACAGCGACATGTCGGGCACCAGCACCATCGCGTCGTACATGCGGAAGGAGGCGTCCACGATCTGGCTGTAGCCGTCGATCACGGCCAGCGGCGCGACCGTGTTGCCGTCCACCTCGGCGCGGATGCCGGACAGCAGGTCGAGCTTGGCGTTGAGGGCGTCGAGCTGCGTGCGCATCTCGGGCGACATCCCGCGCTCGTCCTTGGCCAGCTTGCGGAAGGCCGCCACGGCCCGGTCGGTCTGCCCGCGCTGCCTGGCCAGCTTGTCCGCGCCGCGGTGGGTGGCCAGGAACTCGACCGAGGCCAGCCGCTCGTCCTGGAGCTCGGCGTTGATCCGCTCCGACGGCGTGGCCAGGTTGGAGGCCAGCTTGTTGATCTCCAGCAGGCGCAGGCCGTCGCCGCCGGTCAGGGCCGCCGCGAACGCCCACAGCCCGACCAGGGACAGCAAGGGCACGAGCAGGAGGATCAGGAGCTTCAGAGCAATGGGACGGCCACGCGTGGGGGGCATGCGACCTCCGGGTGCATGATGAGATCGCCTCGCAGATTACACCCCCCTTTGGAAGGATTTCTGTGCGTCTTCCGCGTTCCGCCGCCGGTTGGACCATCGGCGTCTTCGGCGTGCTCGCCTTCGCGCTCGGGCTCGTCGGGCTGCTGTCGCCGGACTCCCTGCTGGTCCTGCTGGGTTTCGAGGTGCTCGACGTACGCCCGTCCGGCGACTACACGCTGGTCTACATGGCGGCTTCGTCGATGGCGGCGGTGAACATGGGGGTCTATTACGTTTTCGCGGCATCCGCCGACTACACGCCGTTCTTCCGGTGGACCGTTCCGTTCCGGCTGGTGACGTTCGCGGTGTTCACGACGCTGGTGCTGACGGGGGCGGCGCCGGGCGAGTTCTTCGGCGTGGGGCTCTGGGAAGGCGTGGGAGCGCTGGTCACGGGGTTCGCGCTCTGGCGCGAGGGCAAGCTGCTGCCCTCGCGCCCATGAGCTCACGGCCTGGTGTCGTCGGGGCGGCCGCCGCCGGCCACCAGCCGGTCGCCGTCCACCGGTTCGTGCGCGGCTCGCTCGCTCGCGACCCGTTCGTGCGCGACGCGGCCGTCCGTTCCGCCGTCCGTCACGCCGTCGTGCGCGGCGCGGTTGCGGTCGCGTTCGAGCCGCCGTTCGAGGTCGCGCTTCTCGTCCTCCAGGCGGGAGACCCGGTCGGACTCCTCCGCGCGGGCGGCCCGCAGCCTGCGGCGCTTCCTGGCGGTCCTGCGCGACCCGGCGCCGATCAGCCAGATCCCCGCCAGCAGGGCGGCCGCGACGACCGCTCCGGCGAGGAACATCTGGACGTGGTCGAGCTGGTAGGTGTTGCCGAACAGGATGTACCTGGAACTCTCCTCCGTCGCCACCAAGGCGACGGCGCCGCCGGCGAGCAGGACCAGGATCAGACCCAATAAGACCATCCGAACTCACCCCTTGTCGTCAGAGCGCGTTTCTTCTGCCCTGACGGAGACGGGGTATGCGCATGATGGCGGGTATGAGACCCGAGCCCGGCCAGGTGCTGCACTTCTCCGAGGACCCGACCATCGAGCGGTTCGTGCCCCATGCCGCGGTGACGTCCTCGCTCGGCGAGCCGTACGTGTGGGCGGTCGGCCACGACCGCTGCCCCGACCACTGGTTCCCGCGCGCCTGCCCGCGGGCGATGGCCTGGCGCGGGCCGGACACCACCGACGAGGACGTGGCCAGGATCGCCGGCGCGGGCTGCGGCGACCGCGTGCACGCCGTCGAGTACGCCTGGCTCAAGGCCATCATGGACGTCCGCCTGTACGCCTACCGCCTGCCCGCGGCCGGGTTCGCGCCGATCGGCGACCCGCCGCACGCCGTGGTGTCGAGGGAGCCGGTCGTCCCGATCGGGCCGCCCGAGCCGGTGGGCGACCTGTTCGAGCTGCACGAGCAGGCCGGGATCCAGCTGCGCGTGCTGGACAACCTGTGGCCGTTCTGGCACGAGGTGACCGGCAGCAGCATGGAGTTCAGCGGGATCAGGCTGCGGAACGCGCGTCGATGAGCGCGGTCAGCTCGGCCACCGGCATCGAGGCGGGCGGCAGCTTCTCGCGGGCGACCCGGTTGGCCTCGCGGCGCAGCACTTCGTTGACCGGCGTGGGCACGCCGTGCTCGCGGCCGAGCAGGACGATCTCGCCGTTGAGGTAGTCGGCCTCGATCGAGCCGCTGCCCCTGGCCAGGCTCTGCCAGGACGATCCGCCGCCCCGCCGGACGCCTTCGATCGGCACGACGTCCACCTGGTGGCCGCGGACCCGGCGCTCGTCCTCGGCGGTGGAGTAGGGGATGCCCGCGTGCTCGAACACGCTCATGGCCTCGGCGCGGGCCCGGTCGGCCAGTTCGGCCATGCCGTCGGCGTGCCCGACGAGGGCTTCGACGGCGTTGCCGAGGTTGTTGAGCAGCTTGCCGTGCTTCCAGCGCATGACGTCGGGGGTGGCGCGGGCGAGGAGGCCGTGTTTGCCGAGGTCGTCGGCGATTCGCCCGGCGAGGTCGTCCACACCCGGGGGATAGCGCCCGACGTGCAGCAGGCCCGAGTACGGGTGGCCGTGGGCGGCCACGACGCCGGGTTCGAGGTGCTGGGACGGCAGCCACACGCACATGCCGTAGACCTGCTCGGACCTGCGCAGGACGGTGCGCTCGTTGGCCACGCCGTTCTGCGCGCACACGACCGGCAGGTCCGTCGGCCAGGGATCGAGGGCGGCCAAAGTGTCCTGGGACTTGGTGGCCAGGATCAGCACGTCGTCGTCGCGGGTGGGGATCGGGCCGGAGGCCGCGGGGATGCGCAGGGTCTCGTCGGAATCGGGGGTGATCAGGCGGAGTCCGTCACGCTTGAGCGCCTCGTGGTGCGCGCCTCTCGCGACGAGCACGACCTCGTGCCCGCCCTGGTGGAGGCGGGCGCCGATGGTGCCGCCGACTGCTCCTGCTCCGATCACTATGTAGCGCATTGTCCGAGAATGTCACTTCTTACTTCGCGAGCGCCACCTCGGTCTGCGGCATCAGGGCGGTCCCGCGCGTACGCTCGCGCATGATCGTCTTCAGCACGCGCCAGCCGTCGCGCACCGCGTGCAGGTTGCTCGCGCCGTGGATCCGGGAGCGCTCGTGGCTGGGCACCTCGTGGATGACCAGGCCGGCCTGGGCGGCCCGGACGTTCATGAGGGTCTCGATCTCGAAGCCGTCGCAGTCGAGCTCCATGACGTCCAGGTGGTCGCGCCAGAAGGCGTTGTAGCCGTAGCACAGGTCGGTGAAGCGGGTGCCGTACAGCATGTTGGTCAGGCCGGTGAGGAACTTGTTGCCCAGCGACCGGATGGGGCTGAGGTCGTCGGAGCCGCCGCCGGGGGCGTACCGGGAGCCCTTGGCGAAGTCGGCGCCGTCGATGAGGGTCTCGACGAACGAGCGGATCTCCTTGCCGTCGGTGGAACCGTCGGCGTCGATCATGACGATGATGTCGCCCCGGGCGGCCTGGAAGCCCTCGATGAGGGCGTTGCCCTTGCCCCGCCGGCTCTGCACGACGACCCGGAGGTCGGGGCGCAGCCTGCGCGCGACGGCGACGGTGTCGTCGGTCGAGTTGCCGTCGACCAGGATCACCTCGTCGATCCAGTCGGGCAGCGTGGCGAAGACGTGGGGAAGGTTCTCGGCTTCGTTCATCGCGGGGACGATGACACTGACACTGGCGGCGAAGGGCTGCTTGTTCATGGGTACAAGGTGCACCTGCACACATGCAGCCCACTTGACACTGCCTTGCAGTGATCCTACTTATATGCGATCTCCACCGACCAATGCCTCGTCCGCCCGCGCGAGGATCTCCTCGACGGTCTCGGCGGGGGACTGGGCGGAGGTGTCCAGCCACAGGCCGATGCGCGGCGTTTCGGCCCGCAGGGCGGCGTCGAGCTGGGCGATCGTCCAGGCGCCGTAGCCGGTCTTGGCGCGTTCGCGCTCGCGGCGCTCGACGGCGGCGGCGTCGGGGGCGAGCACGACCACCCGGAGCGGACGGCTGCGGATCCACCCGGTGAACCGCTCCAAGTCCTCTCCGAGCACCACATCTTGCACAATTGCTGTGAATCCGGCGTCGAAATACAAGTCCGCCGTTTGGGCCGCGAGCCGGTAGCGCAGGTGCAACTGGCGCACCGCCTCCTCCTCCGACCCGGGCGCCATCTCGGCCCGGCCGCCCACGACCATGCGGCGGTAGGCGTCGCCCCGGACGTGCGCCGACCGCGGCAGGCGCTCGGCCAGCGCCTGGGCGACCGTGGACTTGCCGGCGGCCGAGATCCCGGTGACCAGGACGACGCCCTTCACCCGCGGCCGCCCCTCATCCGCCGACCAGCTTGCGCACCCGGTCGGCGCCCACCGCCATGAGCAGCGTGGGCAGCCGCGGCCCGGTGTCGCGGCCCACCAGCAGCCGGTAGAGCAGGACGAAGAACGCGCGCTGGGCCGCCTTCAGCTCCGGCGTGGGCTTGGCGTCGGCGTCGAGCCCGGCCTGGAGCTTCGGCACGCCGTAGACCAGGCTGGTGAGGCCGTCGAGCGTCCAGTCGTCGAGGCCGTCGGCCAGCAGCCGCAACGACTCGCGCTCGGTCTGGCCGAGGGAGTCGAGCAGGTCCTGGTCGGGCGTCTCGCGCACGTGGGTGCGCTGGTCGGCGGGCAGGTGGTTGGTCACCCAGCGCTGCGCCCGGTCGAGCCGGGGGCGGGCCTGGTCGAGCCGGTCGACGGCGTCGAGGTCGCGCAGGATGCGCAGCGCCTGCTCGTCGTGGCCGGTGGTGATGTCGAGGATCGAGGCCAGCGTGCGGTAGGGCACCGGAACCGGCGTGGCCGGCAGCGGCCCGGCGGCGGTGCCCACGGCGCGGGCGTGGGCGGCCAGCTCGGCGGGCTGGGCCTGGCCGGAGGCGACCTTGCGGGCCAGGGCGTCCCACTCGTCGTAGAGGCGCTGGATCTCCTGGTCGAAGGCGATCTTGAAGGACTGGGCGGGCTTGCGGCGGGCGTACAGCCAGCGCAGCACGGGCGCCTCCATGATCTCCAGCGCGTCGGCCGGGGTCGGCACGTCGCCCTTGGAGCTGCTCATCTTGGCCATGCCGGTGATGCCGACGAAGGCGTACATCGGGCCGATCGGCTGCTCGCCGCCGAACACCTCGCCGACGATCTGGCCGCCGACGATCCAGGCCGAGCCGGGGGAGTGGTGGTCGACGCCCGACGGCTCGAAGACCACGCCCTCGTACGCCCACCGCATCGGCCAGTCGACCTTCCACACCAGCTTGCCGCGGTCGTGCTCGGCCAGGCGCACGGTCTCGCCGAACCCGCACTCGCAGGTGTAGGCCAGCTCGGTCGTCTCGTCGTCGTACGCGGTGACCTTCGTGAGGTCGCGCTCGCACAGCTCGCAGTACGGCTTGTACGGGAAGTAGCCGGCCACCTCCCGGCCGCCGTCCTTGGTCCGGTACGCCGCCAGGATCGCGTCGATCCGCGACCGCTCGCGCACGGCCAGCAGGATCTGCTCCCGGTAGGCGCCCGAGGTGTACTGCTCGGTCTGGCTGATGCCCCGGTAGTCGACGCCCAGCTCGGCCAGCGCGGCGGTCATCGGCGCCTTGAAGTGCTCGGCCCAGTTGGCGTGCGGGCTGCCCGGCGGGGCGGGCACCGAGGTCAGCGGTTTGCCGATGTGCTCGGCCCAGGACGGGTCGACGCCCGCGGGCACCCTGCGGAACCGGTCGTAGTCGTCCCAGGACAACAGGTGCACGCAGTCGAGGCCGCGCCGCCTGATCTCGTCGGCCACGAGGTGGGGGGTCATGACCTCGCGCAGGTTGCCCAGGTGGATGGGGCCCGAGGGGCTGAGCCCGGAGGCGCAGACGATCGGTTTGCCCGGGGCGCGACGCTCCGCCTCGGAGATCACCTCGTCCGCGAACCTGGAGACCCAGTCGGCCTCTGCACTTTCCGCCATCGAGCCATTGTCGCGGCTCGCCCGGGTCATACGCGAACCAGCCGATAATCCGGTGCGTTGCCGGTGAGCCCTGCAGTAGCCTCCGGCGCATGACGCCACCCCGTGTACGTCCGCCCTTCGTGGCCGACGAACGTACCCAGCTCGTCGGCTGGCTCGACATGCAGCGCGCGATCGTCCACTGGAAGTGCGAGGGGCTGTCGGACGCCGACGCCCACCGGCCGGTCCTGCCGACCTCGCCCCTGATGACGATGGCCGGCCTGGTCGCCCACATGCGCTGGACCGAGCACTGCTGGTTCGAGGTGCTCTTCCTGGGCGGCAGCGCCGAGGGCAACCCGCAGTTCCTGGAGGAGCCCGAGGACGCCGACATGCTGGTCGAGGGCGTCACGCTGGCCCAGCTCCTCGACGACTACGCCAAGCAGTGCGAGCGCTCCAACGAGATCGTCGCCGCCCACTCGCTCGACGACGTCGGCAAGCACCCCGACTTCCGGTCGGCGGCGTCCTCGCTGCGCTGGGTGCTGATCCACATGGTCGAGGAGACCGCCCGGCACGCCGGCCACCTCGACATCGTCAGAGAGCTGGTCGACGGGAACAAGGGCTACTACTGACCCGTCACACGCCCAGCACGTCCGCCGGGTCGGCGACGATCCGCTGGATGATCAGCCCGGCCGCCCCCAGCACCGCCGCGTCGGCGCCGTTGGCCGAGACGACCAGGGCGGGCGGCGTGCCGCGCATCTGGCCGAGCCGGGCCGCCAGCACGTCGCGGGCCGGGGTCTCCAGCCACGGGAACAGCGGGGCGAAGATGCCGCCGAGCACGATCCGGCCGGGGT
The DNA here is from genome assembly GCF_040298265.1 of Nonomuraea sp. NPDC001636. Classification (NCBI taxonomy): domain Bacteria; kingdom Bacillati; phylum Actinomycetota; class Actinomycetes; order Streptosporangiales; family Streptosporangiaceae; genus Nonomuraea; species Nonomuraea sp. NPDC001636. The sequence goes on along the minus strand of NZ_JBEOZT010000014.1, from coordinate 166,258 downwards.
CCAGCAGGTGCACGGCCGACGTGAGCGCCACCCCGAGCGCCTCCCCGGCCCGCGCGCAGGCGGCCAGCGCGCGCCGGTCGCCTGCGGCCAGCGCGTCGGCCAGGGCGGCGACCGAGTCCAGGTCGCCGAGCAGGGCGTCCTGGCCCGCGTACACCTCCAGGCAGCCGCGGCCGCCGCAGCGGCAGGCGGGGCCGTCGGGGGTCACGACGACATGGCCCAGCTCGCCGGCCAGCCCGTACGTCCCCCGGAACACGGTCCCGTCCACGACCAGCCCGGCGCCGACGCCGATCTCGCCGGAGACGTAGAGGAAGTCCGTCGCCCGCGAGCCGAACCACAACTCGCCCAGCGCCGCCAGGTTCGCCTCGTTGTCGACCGCGCACGGCAGGTCGAGCAGGTCGGCCACCCGTACGTCGCGCCAGCCCAGGTGGGGGGCGTTGCGCAGCAGGCCGTCCTCGACCGTGCCGGGCACGGCCAGGGCGGCGCCGATGATCCGCAGCCCGGCCGCCTCCGCCTCCACGGTGACCTCCTTCACCAGGTCGCGCAGCAGTTGCAGCACGTCGGCCGGGTCGGAGCCGCGGTTGTCGGCCGGGCGGACGCGGCGCAGGCGTACGGACCGGGTCAGGTCGACCACGCAGGCGGCCAGATAGTCGATGTTGACCTCCAGCCCGAGCGCGGCCACCCGGTGCCCGCTCAGCCCCACGGCCACGCCGGGCCGCCCGCGCTCGCCGTCGCGCACCGCGCCCGACTCGCTCACCGCGCCGGCCTCCAGCAGGGCCGCGACCAGGCTGGACACGGTGGTCTTGGTCAGCCCGGTGAGCTCGGCCAGCGCCGCCCTGGTGAGCGGGCCGTGCGCGTGGACGGCCTGGAGTACTACGGCCAGATTACGGGCACGCATGGAATCATGCCGGACCCCCCTTGACGCCACCATGCATGCCTCCTCAGGATTATGTACAGATTATGGACTAAAGGTAGGGGACGTCAGCAAATGTCATCCTTCACTCCGACACCCGCCGATCGCTTCACCTTCGGACTCTGGACCGTGGGCTGGCAGGCCCGTGACCCGTTCGGCGACGCGAGCCGTCCCGCGCTCGACCCCGTCGAGAGCGTGCACCGGCTGGCCGAGCTCGGCGCGTACGGCGTCACCTTCCACGACGACGACCTGCTGGCCGTCGAGCCCGACCGGGACAAGGCGATCGCCGCCTTCCGCAAGGCCCTGGACGAGACCGGGATGAAGGTCCCGATGGCCACCACGAACCTGTTCACCCACCCGGTGTTCAAGGACGGCGCGTTCACCAGCAACGACCGCGACGTGCGCCGGTACGCCCTGCGCAAGGTCATGCGCAACATCGACCTGGCCGCCTCGCTCGGCGCCACCACGTACGTGTGCTGGGGCGGACGCGAGGGCGCCGAGTCCGACGCGGCCAAGGACGTCAAGGCGGCCCTCGACCGCTACAAGGAGGGCCTGGACCTGCTCTGCCAGTACGTCCTCGACCGCGGCTACGACCTGCGCTTCGCCCTGGAGCCCAAGCCCAACGAGCCGCGCGGCGACATCCTGCTGCCGACCATCGGCCACGCCCTGGCGCTCATCAACGACCTGGAGCACCCGGAGATGGTGGGTCTCAACCCCGAGGTCGGCCACGAGCAGATGGCGGGGCTCAACTTCGTCCACGGCATCGCCCAGGCGCTGTGGCACGGCAAGCTGTTCCACATCGACCTCAACGGCCAGCACGGCCCCAAGTACGACCAGGACCTGATCTTCGGCCACGGCGACCTCAAGAGCGCCTTCTTCCTGGTCGACCTGCTGGAGAACGGCGGCTACGACGGCCCCCGCCACTTCGACTACAAGCCGCTGCGCACCGAGGACCCCGACGACGTGTGGGACTCGGCCGCCGCGAACATGCGCACGTACCTGATCCTGAAGGAGAAGTCGCGCGCCTTCCGCGCCGACCCCGAGGTCCAGGAGGCCCTGCGCGCCTCCCGCGTGGACGAGCTGGCCCGGCCCACCCTCGCCGCGGGCGAGACCTGGCAGGACCTGGCCGCCGACGACTTCGACCCCGAGGCGGCGGCCCGGCGCGGCTTCCACTTCACCCGGCTCAACCAGCTCGCCCTTGAGCACCTCATGGGGGTCCGTGGATGACCAGGCCGCTCAGCGTCCAGCTCTACACCGTCAGGGAACAGCTCGCCGCCGACCGCGACGGCACCCTTGAGCGCATCGCCGGCATCGGTTACGGCGCCGTCGAGCCCTTCGACCCGACCGCCGACCCCAAGGGCTTCCGCCAGGTGATCGACGACCTGGGGCTCGCGGTGAGCAGCACGCACGCGTACGCGCTGCTCAGCCAGGAGCCCGCCGAGGTCTTCGACGCCGTCGCCACGGTCGGCGCCGACCTGGTGATCATCCCCGGCGGCGTCCCCGAGGCCGAGTTCACCACCCGCGACGGCCTCTCGCGCACCGCCGACCTGCTGAACGGCCTGGCCGAGCAGGCGGCCGGGCACGGCATGCGCATCGGCTACCACAACCACTGGTGGGAGATCGAGCCCAGGATCGACGGCCGGCACGCCATCGAGGCGCTGGCCGACCTCCTCGCCCCCGAGGTGTTCCTGGAGATCGACACGTACTGGGCGGCCGTGGGCGGCGCCGACGTGCCCGCCCTGCTCGGCCGCCTGGCCGGGCGCACCCTCGCGCTGCACGTCAAGGACGGGCCGGTGGTGAAGGGCGAGCCGCACACGGCGGTGGGGGCGGGCGCGATGCCGGTGCCCGAGATCCTGGCCGCCGCGCCGGACGCCTGGCGGATCGTCGAGCTCGACACGTGCGCGACCGACCTGTTCACCGCCCTGGCCGACAGCAACGCCCACCTCACCGGCCTGGAGGGCTCATGAGCGGCGGGCCCGTCGGCGTCGCGGTCGTCGGCGCCGGGGTGATCAGCGCCCAGTACCTGCGCAACCTCACCGCCTTCCCCGACGTGCGGGTGCTCGGCGTGGCCGACCTCGACACCGGCCGGGCCGCCGCGGCGGCCCGCGAGCACGGCGTGCCCGCCTCGGGCAGCCTGGCCGAGATCCTCGCCCTGCCCGAGGTCGAGATCGTGGTCAACCTGACGGTCCCGGCCGCGCACGCGGCCGTCGCGCTGGAGTCCCTGCGCGCCGGCAAACACGTGTACGGCGAGAAGCCGCTCGCCCTGGACATGGACGAGGCGGCCAAGGTCATGGCCGAGGCCGCCAACCTGGGCCTGCGCGTCGGCGGCGCCCCCGACACCTTCCTCGGCCCCGGGCTCCAGGCCGCGGCGCACGCCCTGCGCTCCGGCCTGATCGGCGAGCCGGTCGGGATCACCGTCGCCTTCCAGAACCTGGGCCCCGAGTCCTGGCACCCCGATCCCGAGTTCTACTACCGGCCCGGCGGCGGCCCCCTGTTCGACATGGGCCCCTACTACCTGACCGCGCTGGTCTCCCTGCTCGGCCCGGTCGCCCGCGTCGCGGGCGGCACGCGCAGGGCCCGCGCCGAGCGGGTCGTCGGCTCGGGCCCCAAAGCCGGCACCCTGTTCCCCGTGGACGTGCCCACCCACGTCAACGCCCTGCTGGACTTTCCCGGCACGGCCACCGCCACCGCGACCTTCAGCTTCGACTCGCCCGTCAGCCGCAAGTTGATCGAGGTGATCGGCACGGAAGGAGCCCTGCTGCTGCCCGACCCCAACACCTTCGGCGGCCCGCTGCTGGCCCGCGGCCCGCACGACGCCGACTGGCGGGAGCTGCCCGTCGGCGCCGACCGGGCCGGGCGCGGCATCGGCGTGCTCGACCTGGCCCGGTCGCTGCGCGCGGGCACGCCGCACCGGGCCTCGGGCGAGCTGACGCTGCACGTGCTGGAGCTCATGACGGCCATCACCGAGTCGGGCGAACGCGCCGAGTTCCGCCCGATCACCTCGGCCGTGACGGCCCCCGAGCCCCTGCCCGCCGGCTGGGACCCGTACGCCGGCACGCTGTCCTGACCGGACGGCTCAGAAGAGCGGCTTGGCCAGCCGGATCGTCAGGATCCGGCTGGTCACGCCCGAGTCCACCAGGCGGCCGTCGGCGTCGAAGGTGCCGAGGCCGAAGTCGTTGTCGTTGGCCACGGCGAGCGTCACCGGGTCGAGCAGCGCGACGCCCTCGATCTTGCCGGGCAGGCCGGGGATCGCCGCCAGGTCCACGGCCAGGGCCTTGGCGGCGACGGTGACGTCCGACGGCAGCGACGCCTCCAGCGAGGGCGTGGTGGCCGGGTCGTCGTGCGGGCCGCCGAGCAGGTTCGTCGCCCGGCGCAGGTCGACGGTGTAGAGGCGGGCCACGGCGTCGGTGCGCTCCTGGAGCAGCAGACGGCCGGGGCTCAGCACGTTCAGGGCGGAGATCTTCATGTCGCCCTGCTCGGCCGCCGGGTCGAAGCCGGCCGCGTTCTCCATCGTGTAGGCCCACTCGCCGGTCGGGCGGCCGGTGCGCAGGTCCACCCGCAGGATGCGGGCCGTGCTCGACGCCTTGCCGGTCTTCTTGTCGGGGTTGGCGAGCGGGCTCTGCACGGCCAGGTACAGGGCGCGCTCGGCCGGCGAGACGCCGAGCGCCTCGATGCCGCGGTTCTGCTGCCGGGTCGCCAGGATCGCCGGCAGCGTCTCGTGGACCGGGTAGCCGGCGCCGGTGAGCTTCAGGCCCTTGGGGACGTACCTGGCCAGGACGCGGCCGTCGCCCGCCACGTGCAGCAGCGACGGGGAGTACTCGTCCACCAGCCAGAAGCCGCCGCGGCCGTCGGTGACGATGTCCTCGGTGTCCAGGCCGTTCGGGTCGTAGGGAAGCTGCGTCAGGCCGTCCCAGGTGTAGGGGATCTCGTCGTGGCCGGACTGGTTGGGCAGGCCGGTGATCGGGGTGCCGTCGGAGGTCTTCAGCGGGATGCTCTCCACGATGCGCGCCGTGTCGTGCCGCACGGCCACGCGGACGATCGCCGGCGCGAACTCCGGCACCGGGAACGTGCGCCGCTTCTCGCCGTTCACCTTGGGCTCGCCGTTCGGGCCGCGGTCGGTGACCATCCAGTACTCGCCCGCGCGCCTGGCCGGGAACAGGCCGCTGCCGAGGCCGCCCAGCTTGACGCCGCGGGAGTCCTTGACGATGTCCGGCTCGAAGGCGGCCAGGTCGGGGGCGGGCAGCGTCACGTCGGACAGGACGCGCGGCTGCCGTCCCGAGGCGGCGTCGGCGGGCGCGGCGACGGTGGTGGCGAGGGCCGCGCCGACGGCCAGCATGGCGATGAACGAACGAGACATGACGCTTCCCTTGGCAGCAAACCTACAGATAGGGGTCGAAAGGTATCCACGCTGGATGTCCTGCCGCTGAAGGGTGCGTGAATTCGTCCTACGACATCCCACGAAATTTCACGACGGTGGGTGACACGTCGTACTCGGGGGGATTCCTTGCCTGCCGGTGAGGTCCCCGGTCCGGCCGTTCCCTTCCCTTCGTTCAGGGCAGGAGGGAGCTTATGACCCAAGACCCCTTCGAACCCCCCGGAACCGGGCTCATCACCTCCTGGATCGCGCTCCTCGACAACGCCCGCCACGAGAACCGGGTCATCTCGGTACGCCTGCTGAGCGGCGACTGCTTCACCGGCCACGTCACCCGCCGGGGCGACTCCGTCGTCACCGTCGAGTCCTCGGAGCGGACCGCCGGCGTCCGGGAGCACAACCTCGCCATCAGCGCCATCGTGTCGATCACCTTCGAGTCGCCGGCCGGTCCCGGCGGGGCCTCGCCCGTCTGAGCACCCGTCTGAGCACCCGCCGGAACGCCCGGCTGTGTGCCGGAAGCGCCGGACGCGCCGGCCTGTCGCACGGGAACGCGTCGTCCCGTATCGTCCGCAGCAGCGACCCCGTCCACGTGAGGAATGATCAACATGTCCCACGATGTGGTACGACGCGTTTTCCAGGTGGTCGACTCGTTCGACCCCGACAAGTTCGCCGAGCTGCTGGCCGAGGACGCCACCCTGGTGTTCGGCAACGCCGAGCCCATGGTGGGACGCGACGCCGTCGCCGCCGGCCTGCGGACGTTCTACTCGACCATCGGCGGCCTGCGGCACCGGATCGTCCGGGACTGGCAGGTGGGGGCCGACACGATCGCCGAGACCCAGGTGACGTACCGGCGGCTCGACGGCAAGGACGCCGCGGTGGTGGCCGTGTCGATCTGGCGCACCCGGGACGACGGCCTGATCTCGGACTACCGCATCTTCGCCGATCTAGCCCCCGTATACGAGCCGTAGCCCTTGCCCTGTATTCCTGTCGGTATTGTGGAGAACTCTCGTGCGCCCGCCGGCGGCCACGTACCGACAGGAGAACCGCCATGCCCACCTACGAGCCGCCCACCCCCACCCCGACCGGTACCCCCGCCCCGAGCCCCACGTCCCCGACCCCCAGCGAGCCCCCGACCCCCAGCCCCACGACCCCGTACCCCACCCCCACCCCGACCTCCACGGCCACCCCGTCGCCCCACGCGACCCCGAACGCCACCCCCTCGGGCCCCGCCGCGGCCGCCCCCCAGGGCTCCGGAATGCCGACCACCGAGGTGTACGGCACCGCCTTCACCAAGGCCGCCGGCGCCTTCCTCGCCGAGCGCACCGAGTTCGCGACCGACACCCGCCGCATCCTCGACGCCCTCGACGCGCTGGGCGACTTCGCCGGCACGGACGAGACCGCGAACACCTTCAAGAAGAACTATTCGACGGCCCTGACGAAGGCCGAGACCTACGTCGACGCCCTGCGCGACGTCTATCCGGCGGTGGCCGACCGCCTGGCCGACATGCGGACCAGCTTCGACGTCGCCAACTGGGCCACCATCGCATCCCTGCCCGAAGTGTCCGACCCGCCCAAGCTCGCCCCCGACGGACAGTTCGCCTGACACCCCTGGAGCCCCCGATGACCACCCCCGACAACCCCACCCCCTACCTCGACGACGAGATGCGCCGGCTCCTCGGCCAGTTCCAGGCCGACATCGGCCCGCTGGAGGAGTTGCAGGAGAGCCTGGACGCCGTCCGCGGCCGTGGCGAGGCCGCCGACGGCCAGGTGACGGCCGAGGTGCTGCCGACCGGCGCGCTCGGCGGCCTGCGCATCGATCCGCGGGCCATGCGACTGGGCGCGGACGCCCTGGCCGAGGCCGTCCTGGCCGCCGCGAACGCCGCCGCCGAGGACCTCGCGGCCCAGATGACCGGCCTGATGACGACCGGCCTGACCCCGTTCGCCGACGAGGTCCGTCGCTTCACCCGGGACTGACGACGTGACCGGCACTCAGTACCGGCGCCACCGCCTGAACTGGTCCTGGCCCGCGGCGACCCCCAGCTTGGCGAGCATCTGCTGCCAGGTCGGCAACAGGCTGACCGGGTCGTCCACGACGTCGCCCGGCCGGTTGAGGGCGTTGGCGGTGGTGCTGAAGATGGTGGACCCGGTCAGGAACACGACGGCGTTACGCGCCGCCGGGTTCTTCGGCAGCACGTTCGCGGCCTTGCCGAAGTTGGCGGGGTCCACGTGGTAGAAGACCATGGCCGCCGCGAAGTTCTTCAGCATGTAGTCGCCGCGGTCCCCCCAGGAGCCGGTGTCCTCGCCCCGCGCCAGCTTGAGCCCGTCGACGACCGCCTGGTCGAGCACGGTGTAGGCCAGGCTGCCCCCGACGGCGTAGATGAACCGCTTCCCCACGGCGTTCTCGAACATCTTGAGCAGCAGCCGCGCCTGCGACCTGCGTATCGCCCAATTGATCATCACCTGGACCTTCTTGTCGATCGCCGGCCAGCAGAAGAACATCAGCAGTTCGATCCACTGGATCATGGCCATCGTGCGCAATGCGTGCTGCGTTCGTTCCAGCAATTCCGCGTAATCCTCGACCGCGTCCGCCAGCCCGCGGATGTAGGCGGACAGGCGTGGCGGATAGGGCGCGATCTCCTGGTTGAAATACGTCCGGAAGGCGTCGATGCCCGCGCCGGAACTCGGCGGCCGCCAGACCCGGGCCGCGACCTCCTCGACGTCGTCAAGGCTGGCGTCCACGCGTCCCGCGAGTTGCCGCAACAGCTCCGCGGCCGCCCGCGCCTTCGCCGGATCGCCGTCGGGATAGGCCACGCTCAACATCTGCAGAACCACGCCGCCCACTCCGACGGCGGAGAACATGAACCCCGCCATCGGCAGCGCCCGGGACGAAGGACTCATTCGACAACCCCGTTCTCGTAACAACGACAATAATCATAGGATCATCCCACCAATACGTTTGATTACGCCAGTCCCGGCCGGTAGGGCACATAACCCCGACAAGAAGGCCGCTTCCGGACCCGGAAGCGGCCTTCTCCGTATTCGTCTGTCACACCTGGAACCATCCGGACACCTGCTTGTTGTGACATACCCCTACGGAAGGGACGACCGCGTGGGCCCACCGGACCCCCGGCAACGCTTCGAGGAGCTCTACACCGAGCACTACGCGACCGTCTCCGGCTATGTGCGGCGACGCAGCGACGACCCTCACGACGTCGCCGACGTCATCGCCGAGACGTTCACGACCGCCTGGCGGCGGCTCGGCGAGGTGCCGCCCGGCGACCGCGCCCGGCTCTGGCTGTACGGCGTGGCCCGGCGCACCCTGGCCAACCACCGCCGCGGCGAGTCCCGCAGGGCGGCCCTCACCACGCGCCTGCGCGCCGAACTCGCGGAATGGACCGGCCCGGCGGCGGACCCCGCGGCGGACCCCGCGGCGGACCCGGTGGCGGACGCTGTGCCCGAGACCGCCCGCGCGGCCTTCATGCGGCTGTCCGCCGACGACCGGGAGGTGCTGTCGCTCGTCGCCTGGGAGGGGCTGGGCAACGCCGAGCTGGCGCAGGTGCTCGGCTGCTCGCGCCTCGCCGTCCGGCAGCGCCTGCACCGCGCACGCAAGCGCCTGGCCGCCGAGCTCGCCGCCGACGACCCCGATCTCGCCCGGTACGGCCCGCGGGCCGTCCGTCTCGCCAAGGAGACCTCATGAACCCGCAGCTCGACGACATCGTCAGGCGGCTCGCCCCGCCCGCCGGGCCGGGGCTGACGCCCGGCGCCAGGGAGACGATGTACAAGATCATGGAGGAGGAGCCCGCCCCGGCCCTGCCCGCGCGCAGGAGGCGGCGCGCCCTGCTCGTGCTGCCGGCCGCGCTGGGCGCCCTCGCGGCGTCGCTGGCCGTCGTCGTCACCCTCGGGCCCGCCTCGGCCTCGGCCCTCGACGTCAAGGACGAGGGCGACTACTTCGTCATCGAGGTCAAGGACGTGTTCGCCGAGCCGGAGGTGTACCAGCGGCAGCTGCGCGACGCCGGGCTCGACATCAAGCTGCGCCTGTTGCCCTCCACGCCCAGCAGCGTCGGCTCGGTCGCCCCGAGCACGGTGGAACCGGACGGGATCAAGGTGATCGACCGTCAGGAAGGCTGCGAGACGGTGGGCGGTTGCCCGATCAGCATCAAGGTCCGCCGGGACTTCAAGGGCTCGGCCGAGCTCGTCCTCGGCCGGGAGGCGCGTCCCGGTGAGGAATACCAGATCGTCACCGGCTTCGACGTGCCCGGCGAGCCCATGCACTGCGCGCCGTACTACAACAGGCCCGTCAGCGAGGTGCGCGCCCTGCTCAAGGACCGGGGGGTGGACATCGAGGCGTTCGACGTCCTCGGCCCCGCCTTCTGGACGAAGGACGGCAAGGAGACCGAGCCGGTGACCAAGGCGTCGGTCCCGGAGTCCATGCACGTCGTCGGCGGCTACCTGACGATGGCCGGCAAGGCGGCGGTCCAGGTCAGCGACTCGGACCTGCCCGCCGACCTCGTCCGCACGCTGAAGGAGAAGGCCGGATGCCCGTGATCCCGAACAAGGTGCTGGCCGCCGTCCTGGTGGCCGCGACGGTCGGCGTCGTGCCCGCGCCCGACCGTCAGGACGATCTGCCGCAGCCCGCGGACGCGGCCCGGCCGGGCGGCGTCACGCTGATCACCGGTGACCGCGTGGTGGTCACCGGCGGCGGCGGATACCGCGTGCAACCGGGTCCGGGCCGGCGGGTGGGGTTCAGCGGCCAGGTCCAGGACGGTCACCTGTACGTGATCCCGTCCGACGCCCGGCCGCTGGTCGCCGCGAACCTGCTCGACCGGCGGCTGTTCGACGTCACCCAGCTGCTGGCCTGGCGGTACGGCGACGCCGACCGGCCCGACATCCCGCTGATCGTCCAGTCGTCCCAAGGGACGGCCCCGGCGCTCCGGGGGACCGAGCGGGCCCGGCCGCTCGGCGGGCTCGGGATGAGCGCGATGAACGTGGTCAAGGCGTCCGCCGGGCTGGCCTGGCAGGACCTGGCGGCCGGCGCCCGCTCCCTGACGGCCGGATCCGCCAAGCTCTGGCTGGACGGCCGCCGCTCCTACAGCCTCGACCGGAGCGCCGAGCAGATCGGCGCGACCGAAGCCTGGAAGCAGGGCATGACGGGCAAGGGCGTCACGGTGGCCGTCCTGGACAGCGGGTACGACCCCGACCACCCCGACCTGAAAGGCGTGGTGACCCAGGAGAAGAACTTCACCGACGAGCCCGACATCCGCGACAACATCGGGCACGGCACCCACGTCGCCTCGATCATCGCGGGGGCCGACGCGAAGTACCGGGGGATCGCGCCCGGCGCGAAGCTCGCCGTCGCGAAGGCCGGCACCGCCTCCGGGCTGACCGAGTCGGCGATCCTGGCGGGCATGGAGTGGGCCGCCGCCGAGGTCAAGGCCAAGATCGTCAATTTGAGCTTCGGCGCCCCCGACACCCTGGACCTCGACCCGGTCGAGCAGGCGGTGAACACGCTGTCGCAGCGGTACGGCACGCTGTTCGTCGCGGCCTCGGGCAACGACAGCGCCATCGTCTCCAGCCCCGGCAGCGCGGACGCCGCGCTCACCGTCGGCTCCGTCGACCACCAGGACCGCATCGCCGCCTCCTCGGGCAGCGGCCCCCGTGAGGGCGATCACGCCATCAAACCGGACATCACCGCACCCGGAGTGGGGATCGTGGCCGCGAAGGCGGGCGGGACCGGGACCGAGGCGCACGTGGCGATGTCGGGCACCTCCATGGCCGCGCCGCACGTGGCGGGCGCCGCGGCGATCCTCGCCCAGCTTCATCCCGACTGGACCGGGCAACGGCTCAAGGCCGCGCTGACGGGCAGCGCCACGCCGCTTCCCGGCCTGACGCCGTACCGGCAGGGGGCCGGGCGGGTGGACGTCGTCCGCGCGCTGGCCCAGCAGGTCGTCGCCGTGCCGGAGCGGGTGTGGGCGTACTTCCCCTCGGACGGGACGGGGGAGCGGGTGTCCGCCGGGACCGTCACGTACGACAACGCCGGTGACACCCCCGTCGACCTCGACCTGACCGCCGACGGCGAGGTCGTGCGGCTCTCCGACCGACGTCTCCAGGTGCCCGCCAAAGGGCAGGCGACGGTCACTGTCACGATCGACGCCAAGGACCAGGCGTCCGGCGAGCACCCGGTGACGATCACCGCCAGGTCGGGCGACACGGTGATCCGCACCCTCGCCGGCGCGTACGTCGAGCCCGAGTCCCACAACATGACCGTCAAGGCGCTCGACCGGGCCGGCCGGCCCGCCGAAGCGGGCTTCGTCCAGGTGTACGACGCGCGGACGGGCGCCGGCCGCGACGTGCCCCTCATCGACGGGACGGCCCGGCTCAGGCTGCCCGAGCGTGAGTGGAACCTGTACGCCGAGATCTACGACGCGGGAGACACCCTGGCCCACGCCCGGCTCGATCTCGACCAGGACCGGCAGGTGACCATCGACGCCCGCGACGGCAGGCGGATCGGCTTCAGCGTGGACGACCCGGACGCCGCGCCGGGCGACGAGCTCGTCGTCGAGCTGGCCGACGGCGCTTGGTCCTACGGGTTCGGGAGCTGGCGCGCACCCGGCTGGGACACCTACGTCGTCCCGGCACGCGCGCCGGGCCTGCGATTCCTCAGCAGGAACATCTGGAAGAGCAGGACCCGCACGCCGAGCCCGTACGTCTACGACCTGGTGAACACCCACACCGACGGGCTCCCGGACAACCCCTTCCACGCCGCCCGGCGGGTGGACCTGGTCAAGGTGACGGCGACGTACCGGGCCGCGGCCACGGCGGCGACCGGGCTTCCGTACTTCGGCCCGAGGCTCGTCGAGGACAGGCCCGGGATCATGGCGAGCCCGGGGCAGGACGCGGAACTGCCGAGCACCCTCACCCACTACCGGACGCCGGGGTTGGTGTGGGACAGCGGCTTCCAGGTCGGCACGTCCGTCCTGGCCGGCGCCCCGGTCAGGCTGGAGCGGGGGAGCACCACGGAGGTGTGGAACGCCGCCGTGACCGGCCCGTCCGCACCCGTCGCGACCCGATCGGGCGACGAGCTGACCGTTCCCGTGGGCGACCTGTTCGCCGACGGCGTCGCCGGCCACAGGGGCGCCGACGACGCGGCCACCGGCACCGCCACCCTCACCGCCGGCGGCCGGACGCTGGCCGAGACCGACCTGGCGGGATGCGCGACGGAACGGCCCGAGGACTGCGTGCTCCACGCCACCCTGCGACCGGAGGCCGCCACGTACACCCTGAAGGCGTCGGCCCGCCGCCAGGTGCCCTACTCCGCCCTCTCGACCGCCGTGGAGTCCGTCTGGACGTTCCGCTCCGCCAGGGCCGACGGCCGCCGCCCGCCGTCCCTGACAGCGGTACGCCTCACCCCCACTACTCTGGACGACCACAACCGCGCCCGCCCGGGCACCCGCACCCCCCTCACCCTGACCCTCGAACCCTCATCCCGCCAGGAGGGCACCCGGGTACGCCTTGAGTCCTCTTCCGACGACGGCCGCACCTGGCGTCCCGTCCCGGTGACGCGATCCGCCCACGGCTGGCTGGCGATGATCTCCAACCCCCGCACTGCCGGATTCGTCTCCCTGCGCGCGACCGTCACGGACACCCCCACCACCGGGCTGACCCAGACGATCACTCGCGCCTACGCGGTGGGCTGAACCGGCGCCCGGCCGTCCATCTGGGGAACGGCCGGGCACGCTCCGAGAACCTTCGTGAGCTCGGGGCGCGGCCGTGCCGGCAGCCGGCCGCGCCCCGCAGCGGCTCGAAACGCGGGGGCGACCACCGCGTTTCGAGTTATGCTGGATCTTCTTGTCGTGGTGGTGCGTGGCGGAGGCCACATGAGCCGGTTGGCGCGTCCGGGGCGTCGGCAGACCCCGATCCCCGATCCCGGAAGTGTCCTCGGGCGCTTCGCCCAGTCACTGCGCGAGCTACGTGACCAGGCCGGCGATCCGAGCTACAAATTGCTGGCCCGTGAGACCGCCCGGTCCGGCTCGCCCTACTCCGAGACCTCGCTCCGCAACGCCGCCTCCGGACGGTTCAGGCCGTCCTGGGAGGTCGTGGAGACGTTCGTCCGCGCGTGCGTGGCCTTCGCCAAGGAGAATCCGCACAGAGCCGGCGAGGCGGCGCGTGCCTGGGACGTCCAGGCGCTGCTGGACGAATGGTCGACCTGCTGGCGCGAGATGTCGATCAGCGAGGACGTCCCCGCGGGCGGGCGCCTTCGGCCCGAGCCGGACGTCGGAGGGATGGCAGACGTCGGAGGGGGCTCGGACGTCCCCGGCAACCTGCCGGTGGCGCTCATGAGCTTCGTGGGGCGCCGGCATGAGCTGGCCGAGGGGATGCGGCTCATGCGGCAGGTCCGGCTGGTGACGCTGACCGGGGTCGGTGGCGTAGGGAAGACCCGGCTCGCCCTGCGGCTGGCCGAGGAGGTGGCCGACCGGTTTCCTGGCGGGGTGTGGCTGGCGGAGTTCGCGGCGTTCACCGACCGGACCATGGTCGACCACGCTGTCGCCGCCGTCGTGGGAGTCCAGCTCACGGCTGACGAGCCGCCCCGGGCGGGCCTCGCGAGGGCCTTGAGCGGGCAGAAGGTGCTGCTCGTCCTGGACAACTGCGAGCATCTGCTGGCCGAGGCCGCCGATCTGGCCCGGTCGTTGTTACAGGCCGTGCCGGGCTTGTCCGTGCTGGCCACCAGTCGTCAGACGTTGGGGGTCGCGGGCGAGCACGTCCTGGAGGTGTCTCCGCTCCCGCTGCCCGCAGAGGGCGGCACGGACTCGGTGGCCGTGGAGCTCTTCTGCGAACGAGCGCGCGCCGTGCTGCCGGACTTCCGCCTGACGGTGGAGAACCGGACGACCGTGGCCAGGATCTGCCGCCTGCTCGACGGCCTGCCGCTGGCCTTGGAGCTGGCTGCCCGCTGCCTGCGCACGCTGTCGGTCGAGGACCTGCTGGACCGCCTGGACCAGCGCTTCCTTCTCCTGGGCTCCGTCGGCGCCGACCGGACTGCCCATCCGCGTCACCGTACTCTGCGAGCGGTCTTCGACTGGAGCTACGAGCTGTGCACGCCGGACGAGCGTCAGGTGTGGGAGCGCTTGTCGGTGTCGGCGGGCAGTGTGTCACTGGGCGATGCCGAGGCGATCTGCGAGGACGGCACCCCGGCGTCGCACGCGGTGTTCGAGGCGATCACCGCGCTCGTCGACAAGTCATTGCTGGTACGGGCGGAGACGGGCGGACCGACCCGGCTGCACATGCTGGAGACCGTACGTCTGTACGGACGGGAACGGCTCGCCTCCTCCGGCGGCGAGAAGCGGGCACTGCGCCGCCACCACGACCGTTACCTGTGGCTCGCCTGCCAGGCAGAGGAGTTGTACGCCACCCCGCAGCAGGGACGCTGGCTGATCCGGCTCGGGCAGGAACACGGCAATCTCCGGCAGGTGTTCGCGGCCGTCCCAGGGGCCGGCATCGAGTCCGGCCGCTTCCTCGCCGGAGCCTACGCGCTGTGGCTGTACTGGGTGGCCAGCGGCAACATCGGGGAAGGCGCGCACTGGATGCGCCGCATCGCCGAACGCCATCCGGAACCGCCCTGCCCCGAGCTGTCGCAGGTGTGGTGCCGGGCGCAGTGGTGTGCGGCCTACGTCCTCATGCTGCATGGCGACAGGGTGGGCGCGGAACGCTCGCTCGGCCTCATCGAGCCTCGTCTTGAGGGCTCGGATGACGGGTGGAGCGCCATCCGGGCCGGAATCGACCAGCTTCGCGGGCTCCTCGCCCTGTTCGTCGGCGACGTCAAGGGGGTGGAGGAGCACTCCAGCGCGGCGCTGCGGGCCGGCGCCTGCCGCGCCGGCATGCTGACCAAGCAGCAGGCGCTCGCCCAGCTCGGCCTGGCCGCGTCGATGAGCGGCGATCGCCGGGCCGCCCGCGACTTCTTCCGGCAGGGCCTCGACCTGTCGGAGAGCTGCGGCGAGATCTGGCACCGCTCCTATCTGCTGTGGACACTCGCCATCCAGTACGTCGAGACCGGCGAGACGAAGGAGGCGGTGGCCTTGCTGTGGCGCAGCCTCGACCTCAAGCGGCAGTTGGGGGACAAGCTCGGGGCGGCCACAGTGAGCGAGGCTCTGGCCTGGGCCTTGGCGCAGGGCGGCCGACCGTACTTGGGGGCGCTCCTGCTCGGCGCCGCGCACATCGCCTGGAAGCCGGCGGGCGCTCCGCAGCTGTGGGGCTTCGCCCACCTCATCGACGGACGTGACCGTAGCGTCACGGAGATACGGCGGCGGCTCGGGGACGGGCGATTCGACGAAGCGTACCGGCTGGGCGAATCCTTGGGGCTCGCCCGAGCCCTGGAACAGGCCGCACGCCTGTAGCCGGCGCTTGCGGGCAGACGGCAGCCGGCTCGCGCGAATCCGCAATTCCGCAAGGAGCCCGCAACCTTCCCGCACCGCTCTGGCCGGAGTCCCCCCTTCCCCCCACACTGTGGGGACGCCGTGCCGTCAGGGCAGAACCCGGGTTCCACGGAAGGCGCCCGGCCACATCGCTCATGCCAACGATGCACGTCGCGAGTCATGTCGCGAGAGAGATCACATGCTTCTCGCACCAAGGGCAAGCGCACAGAAGCAGCTGACATCGCGGTGCTCGGTCAGCGAGCGCCGTAAATGGAGACCGCTCATGGAACACATGAAAGTAGTCCGCATAGAAGTCGACGGAGAGCCGGTGTACATCGAATGCGTCGATGTGGAGGTCATCGGAGACACCGCCGCTCCGCCCGTGGAAGCAGGGCCCTCCCGCCTTCCCCGTGACCCGAGCAGGCAGGAAGTAGGGGTGCGCCGGAACCTGACGTCGGATCCGGCAAAGCTCCAGAACGCGTGGAACGAGGGCATGCGTTCGGTGCGCCAGGCCGCAGGCGCGGCTTTCAAGCAATTGACGGCCATGCCGAGGAAGCCGGACCGCATGGTCATCGAGGTCGGGGTGAAGATGAGCGCGCAGGCCGGCCTCATCATGGCCAACGTCTCGGGCGAGGCATCCGTCAAGGTGACCCTGGAATGGAGCAGCGTTGCGACCGCGGGAGCGCCTGAGAAGGAAGCGGACGACAAACCGGACGAGCAGCGCGAACTCGCTGAGGTGAAGGTCAACGACCTGGCCGTGAACGGGGCCGGCGAGCCGGAGGCAGGGCGTGACGGCGAATGACCGTATCGGCTGGGGCGGTTACGGCTCGGTCGAGGAAGGTCTCGTCCTGCTGTACCACGAGCCGACACCTGGTGAGCGGGTTGCTCTGGGCAGTGCCTTCCATGTCAGAGGCACTGCCGGAAGCAGACTCCTCACGGCGAAGCACAATCTGTTGTGGGCCGGACTGCGGTCGGGAGAAACCGCCCCTCCCGGGGAGGGGCTGTCACACGGGAACTGGACGATCAACCCCCTGACCGCAGTCTTCTGGGGACTGCTGCTCCGCCCCCAGGTACGGATAACCGAGGTCGAATCCGCCAGCGTCTACGACGACGAGGACCTGGCCCTGTTGAAGGTGGACGCCCCGCCGCAGGCACGCCCGCTTCGGCTGCTGGAACGGCAGGAATACCGCGACAGGGTGGAGTTGCACGGGTTTCCCGTCGAAGAGGGGAAGGCCTGGCCCACTGGGCCGAAGGTGGTTCGGGGCTACGTCGACCGGGTCGGCCGGCACGGCAGCTACGTGCTCCCCGACCTTGACAGCTCGCTTGTCGAGTGGGGTTTCAGCGGCGGCCCCGTCTGGTCGAGAGAGTTCGACGGCGTCGTCGGCATGACGCTGGCCCGGTGGTCGAGCGGGAGCCCGGTCACCCTCCGGCAGGCCGAGATCTCCACCGTCGATCGCATCTTCAAGGTGTTTCCCGGGCTCAGGGAGGAACTCCGTCCGGCCAACCCGTTCCCCGGGCTCGACGCCTTCGACGCCGCCCACCGTACCGTGTTCCTCGGCAGGGACCGGGAGAGCGACGAGGTGGCCCAGCTGATCCTGCGCCCAGGGGACGGCTCGTCGCAGGGTGTGGCGGTGTTCGGCCCGTCGGGGCGTGGCAAGAGTTCGCTGGTGCTCGCCGGCGTCGTCCCCCGGCTCGGCGAGAGCCGGGCCACGCCCACCGTGGCGACGTGCCGCCTCTCCCAGGTCAACGGGGCGGGGGTGCTGGCCGGCGCGCTCCTGGACGCAGCCTCCTCCAGGTCACGGCGCTGGACCAATGAGGAACTGGTGAAGGTGCTGGACGATCCTGGGCGCAGCGGCGAAGTCCTGGCCGACGTCGTGGGCACCGGCCCGGACAGCTGGCTGCTGCTCGTACTGGACGGTGCGGAGGCGCTGCTGACGCGTCCGCGGCAGGAGAGGCTGCGGTTCTGTAAGCAGGTTTCGCATCTGGTGAACTCTCCGTATCCCTGGGGTGCGGGGCGAGTCCGGCTGATGATGACGGCTCGGACCGAAGTGCGAGAACAGCTCCTGGCCGAGTTGGGCAGGGAAGGAGTCTCGCTGCTCCCCTACGAACTCCGGGAGATGCCGGTCGACGAGCTTGAGAGCCTGGTGCACGGGGCGGTCGCCGCCGCCGCCCCTGGGGTCAGGGTCGATCCGGAACTGAGCGCGCGGCTCAGGCGCGACGTCGAAGAGTTCACCGGCGAGTGGCTCCCGTCCCTGGCGCTGGTGCTGCACGGTCTGTGGGAACAGGAGGAAGGCGGTCGGCTCACCACTCGCTCCTATGCCCAGCTCGGGGAGCTTCATGGGGCCATGGCGAACATCGTCAAGGGCGTCTGCCAGGCCAGCGGCAACGACGACGCCTGCCGCGAGTTGCTCATCCAACTGGTCGCCCCGATCGCCGGGGTGGGCGGCACCGCCCGCTGGACGAGAGTCGCCGTCCCGGTCGAAGACCTCACCCGGACTGCCCGCTCGGTACTCGATCGATTCGTCGATCGACGCCTCATCCAGAGCTACCCGTCCGGGCGCGACGGCGAGGCCGAACTCCTCGTCGAGCTGGTGCACGACTCTCTCATCGCCACACTTGAGAAGATCACAAATGCCGCCGGGATGCCGGAGAACTGGCTCACCGAGGAAGCGGGGGACTTCCGGGCATGGCAGTTCCGCGTCCAGCAGGCCCGGTCGAGCGGGCGTCGTCTCACGTTGCGCGAACTGCTGGAGTCACGGGCTCACCTCAAGGGCGACTTCCAGCGCTGGATCGGCGAACGGGACCGCGAGTGGTTGTCCCGCAGCTGGCGCAGGTTCGCGACGAAGTGCACGGCAGGCATCGCCGCCGCGTCGTTCGCTGTCGCCCTCTTCATCTGGAGCCTTGATGCCCTGCTGGACAGTGGGGCCGCCAAGGCGGCCGAGGTCACGGCCAAGCAGGCGGTGCAGGAAAAGTCCGAGGACCGCAGCCTGGCACTGGCCATGGCCGCCGCGGCGCAGGCCCGGTCCCCGCTGCCGGAGGCCGAGTCGGTGCTCGCCGAGCGCATCGCCACCGTGGCCGGAGGCGGCGATCCCCGACTGGTGGTCCCGGGCGGCGGGGAGATCGTCTCTCTGGCCGTGGACGATTCGGGCCGGCATGCGGTGGCGATGACCGCCGACGGCGGGGCAACCGTCTGGGAGGGGACAGCAGGGACGACTCCCCGTCTCGTCGGACGCCATCCGCAGGCCCGTTCGGCCGCACTCAGCAGGGACGGCACCACCCTCGCCTTCGGTGACGATCTCGGCGCCGTCCTGGTCTCGGGCCTGGACGGTCGCGTACGGGCAAGGCTGGATCCCCCGCCCGAGGTCGGCAACGCCCGCGCCAAGGTCGCGGGGGTACGTTTCAGCCCCGACGGGACGATGCTCGCGGTGCGATGGGAGGACGGCGAGCAGGCACTGCTGTGGCGCTGGACGGAACACGGCGGGAACGCCCAAGTCGTCCTTCGCCAGATCGACCGCAGAATGCCTTTCCCCAACCCGCTCTGGTCGCTGGATTTCACCCCCGACGGCAAGTGGGTGGTGGGCGGTGCGGGAATGAACATGGCCACTGTCTGGCAGCTCGACGGGAAGGCGAGAGAGCTGCCGGAGTACTACCACAGCGACACTCTGGTGCCGGGCGAGGACGGCGTCAGGCTCTACGGATGCCTCGAAGGCCGCATCCAGGTATTCGACATAGCCTGGCCGAAGCCACTTCCGATCCGGGATCTACCGGCGATCTCAAGCTGTGTGGACGACGATCCCGGCACGCTGAACCCCCGGACCGTGGGAACCAGGCAAGGCGGCCTCGGCGTGGCCACCCAGGACGGCAGCGGGTATCGGCTGAACTCCGCCTCTCGCGACCACCAGCTGCCTGCGACGAGTGACCGGGGGTGGATCGCGCTCGGCGCACAGTGGCGGCAGGCTTGGAGCAGCAGCGGAAACGTGTTGCGCCTGACCGCTCTCGGCTCGGTTCCCGCCCTGGATACGCAGCGGTGGGACGGGGAGGTACGGGTGCTGGTCACCCCCGGTGATGGCCACGTACTCACCTGGGACGACCACCACGTGGCCAGTTGGCGCGCGTCCGACGGACGGCAGACCGCGGCCTTGGCGGCGGACGGCGCGCCCGCCGCCTTCGGCAGTGCCGCGCCGGAGACGGCGGCGATGGCGCCATGGGCACTCAGCCCTTCTGGACGAAGGCTCGCTCTGTCGCTGCCCGGTCGGCGAGTGGTTTGGGTGGTCGACGCGGTAACCCTCCGCCAGATCAGCGAGATCGCGCCACGACGCGTCTCACCCCCTGGCGCGCCCGGGATGGTGCAAGGACTCGGATTCGTGTCAGAAGGGGAACTTGCTGTCTGGGGTGAGGGAGTGACGGAACGCTGGAATCTTGCGGAAGGCCGCCCCGGCCCGCTGCTGCGGCTGGACTCCGCCGTCGCCCGGCCGTTGAACGCCGTAGCGGTACGTCCCGGCACGGGGGAAGTGGCCCTCGCTCGTTCTGCCGACAACCAGATCAGACTGCTCGATCCGGACACTGGCCGGGTACGCAAGGAGTTTCGCCTGCCGGGGAACGACGTGGCAGCGAGTCTCGGCTTCTCGCCGACCGGGGACCTGCTGACGGTCAGCGACAGACGTGGCGGCGTGGCGGTCTTCGACATGTCATCGACGACGGCGTCCGAGCCAGATCAGGTCATCCCTGGCGGAGGTACGACGGAACGCAGGGTCTTCGGGCTGCTCGGCGAGGGTGGCTGGTTCCTGTCGGACGGTGGATCCCTGGAGATGCGTCTGGATGGTGACTCGCTGCCCGTCTTCCGGCAGGCACCACGCGGTCTGCTCTGGGCACGGCCGCTGCCGGGCGTCGGCCGTCTGCTGCTGGCCCGCAGGCCGAACAACCTCCGAAGTACCCCTGCCGGGCTGATGCTCATCCCCCTCGACGTGCAGCAGCGCCGTGCCCATGCATGCCGCATCACCGGGCAACTGCATGGATGGGAGGGACTGCTGCCGGACAACGTGGACAGGGATGAGACATGTGTCCCGGAGAGCGCCGCCGCCGGAGGGCGAGCGCCTGTGTCCGGGATTCCCTGGACGATCGCGCCCAACGCCCAACCTTTGGCGGACGGCGAACCGACCTCGTCAGCCACGCCGTTCAGCCTGTCCGATGCCGTCAAGGAGATGCGCTCGCGACACGTGGAGCCGGAGGACGGCTCCACGGCCCCGCCCGGCCCGCTCAGAGCCTTCGTCGGGGTGTGCGTGTCAGTGAACGGCCAGTGCCGGCGCCTGGTCTTCTTCCACCACGGGACCCTCGTGCTGGATCGCGAGGTCCACCTGATCAAGATCGTCAGTCAGGACGGGACCACGGTGAAGATCTCCTACCCGACCTTCCGGCCGACCGACGCGCCGTGCTGCCCTTCAGGCGAGCGCGTGGTCGTCACCTATCACTGGGACGGCGCCGCCGTGGTCCCCGACCGCAAGGAGCCCTGACCACTCCACGGAACAGAAGCGGTCGATGCGCGTCGCGCTTCTCCCCGGAGTCTCCCCGAAGCGGGAGACGATCGCGGCTCGTGGCCGTGGCTACGCAGCCTGTCGTCTGGGGCGCATGTCGAACATGTAGAAGATGAGCAGCAACACGTAGAACACGAGCGCGCCAATCGCGCTGAGCGCGCCGATGACGGTCGCGACGAGATAGAGCACCGGCCCCATGCCCCAGCGAAATCGCAACGAGCGCGCCTCGGCCGGAGTGATGTGCCCGCCGAGGTGGCGGTGCCCTGACGAGGCGTACCACCACACGGCGTTGTAGAAGATGCCGCCGATCACCAGCACGATTCCATAGAAGACGGCGGCCATCTGGGTGCCGTGGTCGGCGTGCAGCGCCTCGGCCAGCACATGCGTGGGAAACGGCAAGAAGGCGACATCCATCAGGAGGAGCACGTTGAGGGCCAGCAGCAGGCCGTCAGTCCTCTGGATGAAGTGGAACATCCGATGGTGGTTCATCCAGATCATCCCCACCAGCAGGAACGTCACCATGTAGGCGAGGTAGGACGGCCACAGGCCGATCAGCGCACCCCCGAGGTCCTCTTCCCAGCCTTCGGGCAGCCGGATCTCCAGCACCAGCAGCGTGATGGCGATGGCGAAAACGCCGTCGCTGAACGCCTCCAGGCGCCCGGTGCTCATCACGGAAGAGTCATCACTCACGCCGCGTATCGTAGCGAGAGGATCAAGTCGCCAGATGACGGGCATTTCGGCAAATTTCTACTGCGAGGCAGGACTCGGTGCCGTCTCAGAGGCACCGCGAGGCTGAACCTCGTAAGCCTGCCGAAGAACCTCAGCCCAACCTCTGTAGTGCTCGGGGTTTCGGCCATCCCGAGCAACGGGGACCGCAGCGCTGCTCTGAGGCGAGCCGACCGGGCCGGAGGTGGTACCAAGACCCGCAGGCCAGCCGAACGCTGGAACGTCGGCCCCCCGATGGACGCGGCGAACGTATCGACTTCCGGAAACGGAAAAGGGCCCGACCCGCTGAGCGGATCAGACCCTCTACCTGGTCAAACTGTGTCGGGGTGGCGGGATTTGAACCCACGACCTCTTCGTCCCGAACGAAGCGCGCTGCCAAGCTGCGCTACACCCCGGTGCACGCCCGTCTTGCGCGTGCTTGAGAAAGTCTAGCGGACTTCGCGGGTACTCGTGACCGCCTCAGCGCCGGGGAACCAGCGTGAGCAACGTCGCCTCCGGGAAGCACGCGAAACGGGCCGGTGCGTACGGCGAGGTGCCCAGGCCGGCGGACACGTGCAGCCAGGCGTTCTCGTGCCGGCTCAGGCCCTTCACGCGGGCACGGTCGATGCCGCAGTTGGTGACCAGGGCGCCGTAGAACGGGACGCAGAGCTGGCCGCCGTGGGTGTGGCCGGCGAGCAGGAGCTGGTAGCCGTCCTCGGCGAAGCGGGTCATGTTGCGGGGCTCGGGGGAGTGCATGACGCCGAGGCGGAGGTCGGCGTCGGCGGGGGCCGGGCCGGCGACCAGGTCGTAGCGGTCGCGGGAGATGTGGGAGTCGTGGATGCCCGCCACCGCGACGTCGAGGTCGCCGATCTTGACGCGGGCGGTGGTGTTGTTCATGTCCAGCCAGCCCTCGGCGGCCATGCCGGCGCCCAGTTCCTCCCACGGGAGGTTGGGGATGTGCTGGCGGCGGTCGTTCTTCGAGGTACGCCAGAGGTAGCGGGCCGGGTTCTTCGGCTGGGGGGCGTAGAGGTCGTTGGACCCGTAGACGAACAGCCCTGGACGGGACAGCAGCGGCTCCAGGGCGTGCAGGAGCGCGGGGACCGCTTCTGGGTGGGCGATCGAGTCGCCGGTGTTGACCACCAGGTCGGGCTCCAGGGCGCCCAGGGAACGCACCCAGTTGATGAGCATCGTGCGCCCGGGGGTCAGGTGCAGGTCGGACAGGTGCAGCACGCGTACGGGACGCCGCCCGCGCTCCAGCACCGGCACGTCGAAGCGGCGCAGGCGGAACCAGTTGCGCTCCACGACGGAGGCGTAGCCCAGCCCGGCCAGGCCGAGACCGATCATGGACAGGGGCACTGCGACGGCTTTCCTCACGTACTCATGATGCCTGACAACGGGCACGAGCCGTCCCGGCAGACGGCAAGATGGACCGCATGAGCGCAATGAAGGACAAGCTGAAGGCCGATCTCACGGCCTCGATGAAGAGCCGGGACGAAGTCCGTCTCCGGACGATTCGCATGGCTCTGGCGGCCGTGAACGTCGAGGAGGTGGCGGGCAAGGCGGCCAGGGAGCTCAGCGATGACGAGGTCATCAAGGTGCTGACCAAGGAGGCCAAGAAGCGGCGCGAGGCCGCCGAGGCCTTCCAGAATGCCGGACGCACCGAGCAGGCCCAGGCCGAGCTGGACGAGCAGGCGGTGCTGGAGGAGTACCTGCCGGCGCAGCTCTCCGACGAGGAGCTGGCCCAGATCGTCGACGCGGCCGTGGCCGAGACCGGCGCGTCAGGGCCGCAGGCCATGGGGCAGGTCATGAAGGTGGTCAACCCCAAGGTCGCGGGCAGGGCCGAAGGCGGCCGCGTCGCCGCCGCCGTCCGCGCCCGCCTCACGGCCTGACCCCGGCACCGCCCCACCCGCCGACCGCCACACTCGCGCCGCCGTCGCGTGGGACGCCCTCACTCGGGACGCCGCCCTCGGGACGCCGCCCTTAGGACGGCAGCGGCCCCACAGGACGGCGGAAGCGACGGTCGACAGGGCGGTGGCGGGCGGTTCACAAGGCACCACCAGTCCGACAGGGCGGTGGCGGTTCACCAGGCACCGGGGGGCCGGCGTGACTGGAGCCGTCCTGCATGGCGGTGGTCCGAGGGAGCGGCGCTGTGGGGTGACCGGGCTGCGGCGTCCGACTGAGGGGTGTTGCGGGAGGTGGTCGGGGGCGGCCGGGTGAGGGCCGTCCCCACAGAGCCTCTGGAGGGGTTGTGCGAGGGCCTGAACGGCCGTAGAAGGGCAATCGGTGGCGAAGGCCGTTCGGGGCCGCCCAGTGTCTCTCAGCGGCGGGTTCGGGCCGGCGGGGCGGTGGGCCCGGTGGCGGCCTGGCCGCCGAGCCCGTCGTCGAGCCCGTCGTCGAGCCCTCCGCCGCCGAACCCGTTGCCCGGCCGCTGCCAGTCGCCCGGCCCGCGCCCGTCGCCGCCGCCGTCGCCACGGTCGTTGTGGTCGCCGAAGAAGTTGTCGAACGGATCGCCGTCCCTGGGCCCCTCGTCGCCGCGCTTCTTCTTCTTGGGCTTCGGCGCGCACTTGTCGGAGCAGCCGCCGAACCGCGACTGGTCCACCGGCGTGAACTCCGCCGGCTCCACCCCCTTGAGCGCCTGCATCATCGCCTGCTTCCAGATGGGCCCGGAGATCGAGGCGCCGTACACGTACGGGAAGTACTGGCCGCCGATCGTGACCCCGATCAGCTTGTGGGTGGAGGCGCCGCGCGGGTCGCCGAGGCTCACGGCCGAGGACAGGTTCGGGGTGTAACCGGCGAACCAGGCCGACATGTAGTCGTCGGTCGTCCCGGTCTTGCCGGCGGCGTCACGACCGATGCCGCCCACGGCGCTCATCGTGCCCTTGGTGAACACGCCCGACAGGATGCCGCTGACCGCGTCGGCGACCTCCTCCTCCATGACCTGCGAGCACTTCGGCTTGTACTGCTTGGCGACGCCGTTCCTGTCCTTGATCTCGGTGATGGCCAGCGGCTTGCAGTACTGGCCGCGCGAGGCGAACACGGCGTAGGAGTTGGCGATCGTCACGGGGTCGACCTCGTTGACGCCCAGCGTGAACGTCTCGACCTCGCGCAGCTTGCCGCCGTCGGCGCGCTTGACGCCGAGGCGCTTGGCGAGCTTGACGACCTTGCAGAGCCCGACCTCCTGCTCCAGCTTGAGGAAGAACGTGTTCACCGAGCCCCACGTGCCGGTCTGCAGGGTCTTGAAACCGCCGCCGCCCTCGCTGGAGTTGTGCGCGGTGTGCGAGGGGTCGCCGACGTTGTCGCCCTTGCAGTCCTTGAACGAGTTGTAGCCGCTCGCGGTGAACCCGGCCGGCGCGGGGAAGCCGTCGCCGTACTTCAGGCCCTCCTCCAGGGCGGTGGCCAGCGTGTACGCCTTGGCCGTCGAGCCCTGCTGCAACCCGCGCCCGCCGCCGTGCGCGGCGTCGGCGACGACGTTGTAGCTCATCTCGTTCTTCTTCTTGCTGCCGCCGAACTTGCGCGAGGCCGCCATCGCCTTGATCTCGCCGGTGCCGGGGACGACCATGGCCTGCGCGGCCACGGGCTTGTCCTTGGGGCTGACGTACTTCTTGATGGCCTTCTCGGCGGCCTTCTGCATCTTGGGGTCGAGCGTGGTCTTGATCGTCATGCCGCCGCGCTGGAGCAGCTTCCTGCGCTCGTCCTGGTTCTTGCCGAAGTCGTCGTTGTTGAGGATCTCGTACTGGACGTAGAGGCAGAAGTACGGGAACTTGCTGGCCTCGCAGCCGCCGGGGAACTTGACGTCCTTGTAGCCGAGCTTCTCGGCCTTGGCCGCGTCGGCCTCCGCCCGCGTGATCTTGTGGATCTCGGCCATCCGGTCGAGCACGGTGTTGCGGCGCATCAGCAGCCGTTCGCGCGACTCGGGGCCGACGTTGGGGTCGGTGCGGGCCGGGTTCTGAACGGCGCCGGCCAGCGTGGCGGCCTCCGACAGGTCCAGCTCGGAGGCGGGCTTGTCGAAGAAACGCCTGGCCGCGGCCTGGATGCCGTGCGCGCCCGCGCCGAAGTAGGCGATGTTGAGGTACTTCTCCAGGATCTGCTGCTTGCTGTACTTGCGCTCGATCGCCATGGCGTACCGCAGCTCCTGGAGCTTGCGGGACATCGTCGGGGCGATGGCCGCCTGCTGCTCCTCCGGCGTCTCGGCCTTGTTGACCAGCACCTGCTTGACGTACTGCTGGGTGATCGAGGAGCCGCCCTGCATGACGCCGCCGCCGGTGAGGTTCTTCACCAGGGCGCGGGCGGTGCCCTCGACGTCGATCGGGCCGTGCTCGAAGAAGCGGAAGTCCTCGATCGCGATCAGCGCGGTCTGCATGATGGGCGCGACCTTGTCGAGGGTCACGGACTGCCGGTTCTCGTAGTAGAACTGGGCGATCTGCTTGCCGTTGGCGTCGACCAGCTTCGTGCGTTCCGGCAGCGGGGGTTCGTCGAGTTCCCTGGGCTTGAGTTCGAGTCCGTCCATGGCGGTCTTGGCCGACACGCCTGCCCCGCCGACCGCCGGCAGCGCCACCGCCGCCGCCAGCACACCCGCCGCCGTCCCGGCGATGATCAGACGCAGGACGCTGAGGAGCGGGTGGGAGCGGTCTTTGCCCTTCGCTTGCACGCTCCCAAGGGTACGTCGAAACACTGTCCTTATCGGTAACACGACACCATTTCGCCTTGACTGGGAGGGGTGACTAGTCATTCCCGGTCAACAGTCCGGCGAGAAATTGGTCCTCTGGGGTCTGTCGGCCCGAACGTGAAGTTGCGTACGTTCATCCTCTGCGGCAACTGAATACGGAGGCTCGGCGCCCGCGCCCGTCGGCCCCAAATGACGACTGACCACCTAAGGGGAGTGGGGTCGAAAAATGTGGATCACGGATTGGACCTCCCGTGCCGCCTGTAAGGGTGCGGACCCGGACGCGCTGTTCGTCCAGGGCGCCGCACAGAACAGGGCGAAGCTGATCTGTCGAGGATGCCCGGTCCGTACCGAATGCCTCGCCGATGCGCTGGACAACCGCATCGAGTTCGGGGTGTGGGGCGGTATGACCGAACGCGAACGCCGTGCGCTGCTCAGGCGCCGGCCCGACGTGGACTCGTGGCGCGACCTGCTCGAGTCCGCGAAGGAAGAGTACGAACGGACCAATGAGCTGATCGCGGGCTGATCTGGCCCGCGGCGGGAGAGCACGGCCGGCGCCGCCCGTCGGCCGTGCTCTCTCTACGCGCTCGCCAACAGGTTCCCGATCTGCCGCAGTCCGGCTAGGTCGTGGACATCTCCGGACATCGCACGTACCTGTGCCACGGGCACCGTGGGATGAGCCGAGACGAAATGCTCCTGCTCGCGGCTCTCGCGAGTGGCGAGTTGCATCCGGCCGGTGTGCAGCCGCAGCACAGCGGCCGTCAACTCGTGTTCGCCCTTCGACTCCAGGTCCTCGGCCGCGGCGGCGCTGCGTGCCGCCGAGAGCGCCGAGCCGGGCGACACGTGCACCCGGTTCACCACGAGCCCGGCGAGGGGCATGCGCTCCTCGGCGAGCCGTTCCACGAAGTACGACGCCTCCCTCATCGCGTCGCGCTCCGGCGCGGCCACCACGAGGAAGGCCGTGCCCGGCGCCTGCAACAGCTTGTACGTCATCTCGGCCCGCTGCCTGAACCCGCCGAACACGGCGTCCAGGGCGGACACGAACGTCTGCAGGTCCTTGATCACCTGCGCGCCGAGCAGCTTGGTCATCGCTCCGGCCATCAACCCGAACCCGGCGTTGAGCAGCCGGAACGCGCTGCGCCCGCCCGCCTTGGCGGGGGCGGTGAGCAGCCGGATGAACCGCCCGTCGAGGAAGCGGCCGAGCCGCTCCGGCGCGTCCAGGAAGTCCAGCGCCGACCGCGAGGGCGGCGTGTCCACGATGATCAGGTCCCACTCGTCGGAGCGGCGGAGCTGGCCGAGCTTCTCCATCGCCATGTACTCCTGCGTGCCCGAGAAGCTGGAGGACAGCGACTGGTAGAAGGGGTTCGACAGGATCTGGCGGGCCCGCTCGGGGTCGGCGTGCGCCTCGATGATCTCGTCGAACGTGCGCTTCATGTCGAGCATCATGGCGAACAGCTGGCCGCCGCCCTCGGGCGAGCTGACCAGGCGCGGGGTGTTGTCCAGCTCGGTCAGGCCCATCGACTGGGCCAGGCGGCGCGCCGGGTCGACGGTCAGCACCACCGCGCACCGGCCGCGTTCGGCGGCGCGCAGGCCGAGGGCCGCGGCGGTCGTGGTCTTGCCGACGCCGCCGGAGCCGCAGCAGACGATGATCCGGGTGCCCTTGTCGTCGAGGATCGCGTCGATGTCGAGGGGGATGGGTTTCTTCACACTGCTCCCCGGTGGGTGCGGAGGATTTCGGCCAGCTCGTACAGGCCGGCCAGGTCGACGCCGTCGGCCAGCAGCGGCAGCTCGACGCGCGGCAGGCCGGCCTCGGCCAGCGACTCGCGCTCGGAGTGTTCCAGCTCGGTGCGGCGGGCGTGCTCGACGACCTCCTCGGCGAGCGCCTCGGCCATCGCGGCGGCGTCGGAGGTGTCGGCGAGCCCAGCTGCCTTGAGCCCGAGCGCCAGCTCGCCCACGTCGAATCGGCCCTTGACAGCCATGTCAAGAGCGGCCTGTGGAAGCAGTGATTCACGGACCATGTTGATGAAAACGCAACCTGCGGGAAGCCCGGCCGAGCGCAATTCGGCGACCCCGTCGAGGGTCTCCTGCACCGGCATCTCCTCCAGGAGGGTGACGAAGTGCACCATCGTCTCCCTCGACTTCACGACGCCGTTCACGAGGTCCGAGTGGTTCTTGATCGGTCCGACCTTGGCCAGGCCGGCGACCTCCTGGGTGACGTTCAGGAAGCGGGTGATGCGGCCGGTGGGCGGCGCGTCGAGGACGACGGCGTCATAGACCCTGCGCCCGTTCTTGCCCCGCCTGCGCACGGCCTCGGTCGTCTTGCCGGTGACCAGGACGTCGCGGAACCCGGGGGCCACGGTGGTGGCGAAGTCGACGATGCCCATCTTGGTCAGCGCGCGCCCGGCCCTGCGCATGCCGTAGAACATCTCCATGTATTCGAGCATGGCCTCTTCGGGATCGATGGCCAGCGCGTACACGTCGCCGCCGGAGGGCGCGACGGCGATCTTGCGCTCCTCGTAGGGCAGCGGCGGCAGGTCGAAGATCTGGGCGATGCCCTGCCTGCCCTCCACCTCGACGAGCAGCACCTTGCGCCCGCCCGCGGCCAGTGCGAGGGCGAGGGCGGCGGCGACGGTCGTCTTGCCGGTGCCGCCCTTGCCGGTGACGACGTGCAGCCGCACGTCGCCCCAATCCGTGTCCGGAGAGTCCACGTTTCGAGGCTACCGAACGGTTACTTGTCGAAACCCGACGGCCACCGTTTGATTGCTCACATTGTGGTCACCGCCCCGCGTATGGGGTGGGGTGACAGGCCGCGAAGCGGCTTTCCATGAGATCGTCATGCCATGAAGAAATGGGAGTACCTCACCGCTCCGGTGCTGATCCACAACACGAAGATGATCCTCGACAACTTCGGGTCCGACGGCTGGGAGCTCGTCCAGATCGTCCAGGGCGCCACGCCCGAGCAGCTCGTCGCCTACTTCAAGCGGGAGAAGGCGTGAGCCCCGAGGAGCGGATCGCCGAGCTCGGGTACGAGCTGCCCCAGCCGGTGACGCCGCTGGCCGCGTACGTGCCGACCGCCCGTACCGGTGACCTCGTCTACACCTCCGGCCAGGTGCCCATGCTGGAGGGCAAACTGCACCAGACCGGCAAGCTCGGCGTCGATCTCGGCGTCGACGAGGGCAAGGCGCAGGCGCGCATCTGCGTGCTCAACGCGCTGGCCGCGCTGAAGGCCGAGCTGGGCGAGCTGTCCCGGGTGCGCAGGATCGTCAAGGTCGTGGTCTTCGTGGCCAGCGCGCCGAGCTTCACCGAGCAGCCCCAGGTGGCCAACGGCGCCAGCGACTTCCTGGCCGAGGTGTTCGGCGAGGCGGGCAAGCACGCCCGCAGCGCCGTGGGCGTGGCCGCGCTGCCGCTGGACGCCCCCGTGGAAGTGGAGCTGATCGCGGAGGTCTCCTGACCATCAGGATGTGTCACCATGACCGAGTGATGTTCTAGTAGGAGGTCAGGTGGCCGGTCTTCCCCTTCCCGACGAGCTCGCCGCGCGAGCCAGAGAGATCATCGCCGGGCGGCTCGCCCCCGTCCCGGCGCGCGACGCCGCCACGGTGGTGATCCTGCGCGGCTCGGGCCCGCGCGGCGGGCCCGAGGTCTACCTGCTCCGGCGGAAGTCCACGATGGCCTTCGCGGCGGGCGCCTACGTCTTCCCCGGCGGCTCCGTCGATCCACGCGACACCGACCAGGCGGTGGCCTGGGCCGGGCCGTCCCCCAAGGAGTGGGGCGAGGTCTTCCACGCCAGTGAGAACGTCGCGCGCGGGCTGGTGTGCGCGGCCGTGCGGGAGACGTTCGAGGAGTCCGGGGTGCTGCTGGCGGGGCCGGGGCCGGACAGCGTGGTCGAGGACACCACGGGCGACGACTGGGAGGCCGACCGGCTGGCGCTGATCGACCGCAGCCTGGCCTTCGCCGACTTCCTGGCCAAGCGGGGCCTGGTGCTCAGGTCCGACCTGCTCAAGCCGTGGGCCCACTGGATCACGCCGGAGATCGAGCAGCGCCGGTTCGACACCCGGTTCTTCGTGGCGGTGCTGCCCGAGGGCCAGCGCACGCGCGACGTCGGGGGCGAGGCCGACCACGTGGTGTGGCGGCGGCCGGCCGAGGCGATCGAGCTGTGGCGCGCGGGTGAGATCTTCCTGATGCCGCCCACCTCCCACACGCTCACCGAGCTGGCCGGGCACGACAGCGTGGCGTCCGTGCTGGCCGAGGAGCGGCGGATCACCGCGATCCTGCCGACGGCGATGGAGGTCGAGGGGGAAATGAGGCTGATGACGCCGTGAGCGGCCTGCACATCCCGCTCGGCACGCCCGACGGCTCGCGTACCGAGCACGCCGAGAACCTGCTGGCGCCCAACCCGTCCGCCATGACGCTCGACGGCACCAACACCTGGGTCATCGGCACCCGCGACGCGGTCGTGGTCGATCCCGGGCCCGACGACGAGGCGCACCTGCTGCGCGTACGCGACCATCTGGGCGAGCGGCGGGTCACCCAGATCCTGCTCACGCACGGCCACGCCGACCACAGCGGCGGCGCCAAACGGTTCGCCGAGCTGGTCGGCGCCCCCGTACGCGCCCTCGACCCGCGCCACCGGCTCGGCGACGAAGGGCTCGGCGACGGCGACGTGATCACGGTCGACGGCCTGGAGCTGCACGTCCACGCCACGCCCGGCCACTCGTTCGACTCGCTGTGCTTCTGGCTGCCCCAGGACCGGGCCATGCTGACCGGCGACACCGTGCTCGGCCGGGGCACCACGATCATCGCCCAGGACGGCGGCCTCGGCGACTACCTGCGCAGCCTCGACCGGCTGCGGGCGGCGGCCGAGGGCCTGGGAGCGCGGGCGCTGCTGCCCGGCCACGGCCCGGTGCTGCCCGACCCGATCGCGGCCCTCGACGGCTACATCGCCCACCGGCGGCAGCGGCTCGACCAGATCAGGGCGGCGCAGGCGCAGGGCGCGCGCACGCCGCGGGAGGTCGTCGAGATCGTGTACGCCGACGTCGACAGGGAGCTCTGGCCCGCCGCGGAGGTCTCCGTGCGGGCCCAGCTCGACTACCTGGAACGGTTGTAGAGCCGGTCCATGTCGAGGATGACCACGGCCTTGGCCTCAATGCGCAGCCAGCCGCGCTGGGCGAAGTCGGCCAGGGCCTTGTTCACCGTCTCGCGCGAGGCCCCGACGAGCTGGGCCAGCTCCTCCTGGGTGAGGTCGTGGTGCACGCGCATGCCGTCGTCGGTCTTGGTGCCGAACCGCTCGGCCAGGTCGAGGAGCTGCTTGGCGACCCGGCCGGGCACGTCGGTGAAGACCAGGTCGGCCAGCACGTCGTTGGTGCGGCGCAGCCGCTGGGCCAGCGCGCGCAGCAGGTGCAGCGCCACCTCGGGGCGGCCGGTCAGCCACGGGCGCAGGTCGTCGTGGCCCAGCCCGGCCAGGCGCACGTCGGTCAGCGCGGTCGCCGTGGCGGTGCGCGGACGCGGGTCGAACAGCGACAGCTCGCCGAACATCTCGCTCGGGCCGAGCACGCTCAGCAGGTTCTCGCGGCCGTCGGGCGAGGTGCGGGAAAGCTTGATCTTGCCTTCGAGCACGACGTAGAGCCGGTCGCCGGTCTCGTTCTCGTGGAAGAGGGTCTGTCCCTTGGACAGCTGGACCTCGGTGATGCTCGTCCGCAGCGCCGCGGCGCTCTCGCGGTCGAGCGCGGCGAACAGGGGGGCCTTGCCCAGCACATCTTCGGTGTTCACTCTGCCTCCTCTGCTGCCATTGTGACTCACCCCACTCCGGGCGGCACACACAGGCTATGGGAATGCCCGGGTTGGCCCGGGATTGCCCTGTTGTGTGGCGCACTGAAGTGTATGAACAAATCGGGTGACCTGCTTACTTCCGCAGGAGGTCGTCCACGGAGGCGACCGCCGTCGCCATCGTGTGGCCCAGCAGGACGCGTACGACATGGGCCGCCGAAGGACGGCCGGCCGGCTCCGGACGGCGGCACCGCTCGACGATCCCGCGCAGCGGCTGCGGCAGCGCGCCGGACCCGCTCGCGAACGTCACCAGCTCGGCCCAGTCGCGCACGTCGGCGGCCTGGCCGCCGCGGCCGGGCGAGCCCTGCACACCCACCAGCACCTGGCCGCGCGTGCCGAGCGCGACGTTGTCCGGGGTGAGCCGCAGGCCGGTCACGCCATGGGCGTGCATCCTGGCCATGGCCGCCGCGCTGCCCAGCGCCAGCCGGTGCAGCGCCGCGCCGCGCAACGGTCCGCCCGCGCGGACGAACTCGGTCAGTGACTCGCCCTTGTGCCGATCGCCCATGGTCGCCGCCCTCCAAGCCGCCAGGTTGTACGCGAACGCGGCGTAGAAGGTTCAACCGTTCCCATAGTCTTGCGGCATGGCCACGAACGCGTCGGGGCGCAAGCCGGAGACCCAGCTCGCCCTGGTACGGCGGGCACGCAAGATGAACCGCATCCTCGCCGAGACCTACCCCGACGCCCACTGTGAGCTCGACTTCCGCAACCCGCTGGAGCTCCTGGTCGCCACCATCCTGTCGGCCCAGTGCACCGACAAGCGGGTCAACATGGTGACCCCCACCCTGTTCGCCAAATACCCCACCGTCGAGGGCTACGCCGCCGCCGACCGCGCCGAGATGGAAGACATCATCCGCTCGACCGGCTTCTTCCGCGCGAAGACCAACAGCATCATCGGCATGGCCCAGGCCGTGTGCGAGCGTTACCGCGGCGAGGTGCCCGGCCGGCTCAAAGACCTGGTCACCCTGCCCGGCGTGGGCCGCAAGACCGCGAACGTGGTGCTCGGCAACGCGTTCGGCGTGCCGGGGCTGACCGTCGACACGCACTTCCAGCGGCTCGTGCGCCGCTTCGGCTGGACCGAGGAGACCGACCCCGTCAAGATCGAGCACATCGTGGCCGAGCTGCTGCCCCGCCGCGAGTGGACGATCTTCTCCCACCGGGTGATCTGGCACGGCCGCCGCATCTGCCACGCCCGCCGCCCGGCCTGCGGCGTGTGCCCGCTGGCGAGCCTGTGCCCCTCCTTCGGCACCGGGCCCACCGGCGAGGCGGAGGCCGAGAAGCTGGTCAGGCCCGGTCCCTTCTCCTGATCCCCGAGCCGCGGGAAGTGATCGAGGCCGTGCCGTGTTGGAGGTTTGCGTGACAGAAGTGCCCGACTGGCTCGAACGGCTGGCGGCGCAGGCCGCGCGCATCACGGTCCCCCGATACCTGCGTCCCCCGGCCGACGGCGGGCGCCTGGCCGCGGTGCTGATGTTGTTCGGCGAGGGCCCGCTCGGCCCCGACGTGCTGCTCATTCAGCGCAGCTCACGCGGGCGCAGGCACGCGGGCCAGCCCGCCTTCCCCGGCGGCGGCGTCGATCCCGGCGACGGCGGCCCGGTCGGCGCGGCCCTGCGCGAGGCGGAGGAGGAGACCGGCGTCGATCCGCGCGGCGTCCGCGTCCTCGGCACGATGCCCGAGCTCTACCTCGACCACAGCGACAACCGGGTCACCCCGGTGTTCGGCTGGTGGCACACGCCGTCCGCCGTGCACGCGGCCTCGCCCGACGAGGTGGAGTCCGTGGAACGGGTGCCGATCGCGGAGCTGGTCGATCCGGGCAACCGGGTCATGTTGCGGCATCCCAGCGGGCTCGCCGGCCCGGCCTTCCACGTCCGGGGCATGCTGGTGTGGGGGTTCACCGCGATGGTGCTCGACGTCGTGCTGCGCGAGGGCGGCCTCGAACGTCCCTGGGACCAGGCGCGGCTGGAGGAGCTGCCGGCCGAGGTCGTCCGGCTCGGCCTGCGCGAGCGGACCACTCCGGCCCCCTGACGCGGGACGCCGGGGTCACTCCGGGGCTCTGAGCGAGACGCCCAGTGAGGCCCAGTCGGCCACGTCGGCGTCGTCGTCGGCGGCCAGGGTGCGCAGCATCTCCAGGCCGGCCCGGTCCGGCGGATCGCCGAGCACGTGCTGCAGCGCGTACGCCGCCCCGTACCGCACCCTCGCGTCGCCGTGACAGGCCAGGTCGATCACCGAAGGCAGCGAGCGGGGGTCGGCCAGGTGGCCGAAGGCGATCAGCACGGAGTACAGGACCATGGCGTCGTCCTCGCTGGCGGCCAGGTAGCGCAGGACCGGCAGCGTACGGTCCACGAACGGCCGCAACATGCCCATGATGTCCACCCCGAGCAGCCGCTCGGCCACGTTGTCCGCAGCGCACAGGCGGCGTGCCTCGATGAACGACTCCAGGTCGGCCCGCTGGCGCAGCTGGCAGATCACGTGCCAGCGCAGCGGGCCGTCCGGATCGGTGTCGCTGAGAGCTGCCTGGATGAGATCGCGCACTGTTCCCTCGGCCGGCGGCATACCGCTCAAGATAGCCAGGCGGGTGACGCCGTCCTGGCGGAAGACGTGCACACTTGACCGTATCGCTGGTTACCTTTGAAGCGTGCGCGGTGATCTGCTTGACCTCATATTGATCGGCCTCGTGATCGCCTTCGGCGTATCCGGCTACCGACAGGGCTTCATCATCGGCGCGATGAGCTTCGTGGGGTTCGTGGGCGGCGCCGTGCTCGGCATCTTCATCGCTCCGCCGATCGCCAAGGCCGTCGTCGACGGCGACACCCCGCAGGCGCTGCTGGCGATCGTGATCGTCTTCCTGGCCGCCACGATCGGCCAGTTCGCCTCCTCCACGGTCGGCGCGGTCGTGCGCAGCCACGTGACGTGGGAGCCGGCCAAGATGGCCGACGCGGTGGGCGGCACGTTCGCCAGCGCGCTGTCCGTGCTGGTGATCGCCTGGCTGATCGGGTCGCTGATCGTCTCCACGACGTTCACCCCGCTGGTCGACCAGGTCAAGAACTCCGCGCTGCTGACCACCGTCGACGACGCGATCCCGCAGGCCGCGCGCAACTGGCAGCAGCCGTTCAAGAAGTTCGTCGACAGGTCGGAGTTCCCGCCCGTCTTCGACGCGATCGGCGCCGACACGCTCATCGACGTGCCGCCGCCCGCGCAGAGCATCCTCCAGGGCGCCAAGCTGGGCCGGGCCCAGCGGGCCATCGTCAAGGTCCAGGGCAACGCCGAGAGCTGCAACAAGCACATCGAGGGCACCGGCTTCGTCTACGCCGACGGCCGGATCATGACCAACGCCCACGTCGTCGCGGGCGTCACCCGCGACCTTGAGGTCATCGACTACAAGAACGTGCGCCACCCGGCCAAGGTCGTGCGCTACAACCCCCAGCGCGACATCGCGATCCTCTACGTGCCCGGCCTCGACCTGCCGCAGCTCAGCTTCGAGGCCGACGGCAAGCGCGGCGCCAACGCGATCATCGCCGGCTTCCCCAGGGGCAAGGGCTTCACCGCCGAGCCGGCCCGCATCGGCGGCCGCCTCGACGCCGAGGGTCCCGACATCTACCACGGCAGCAACGTCCGGCGGAAGGTCTACGCGATCCGCGGCAAGGTGCTGCCGGGCAACTCCGGCGGCCCGCTGCTCACCGTCGACGGCCGCGTCTACGGCGTGATCTTCGCCGCCGCGGTCAGCGAGAAGGACACCGGATACGTGCTGACCGCCGAGGAGGTCGCGCCCGACGCCGGCCAGGGCAGGAACGACACCTCCGCGGCCAGCACCCAGGAGTGCGACTAGCCGGGCAGCTCCCCCAGGACCAGGGCGATCGCCTCGACGGGGTCGCTGTCCTGGGTCAGGCCGGTGACCGCCCTGCCGACGGCGTCGTAGTCGCCGCCGTACGCCTGCGCCCTGGCCGCGCCGCGGCTGAACAGGGTGACCGCGCCGCGGCCGTTGCCGCGCTGGAGGTGCGTCAGGCCGACGCAGATCTGCGCGAGCCCCTGCCACAGCTCGCGCTCCTCCTCGGGCGCGCACTTCCAGCGGCCCTCGAAGACCTCGTGCGCGTTGAACGGCAGCCCCTCGGCCAGGAAACGCCGCGCGTCGGCGAGCGCCTGCTCGGCGGTGGGGGCGTAGTCGTCGGGGACCCGGTCGACGCCGGGCGAGCCGTAGGGGAGCGGCCTGCCGTACGCGTCGCGTGGCCTGGCGTTGCGCGGCTTGCCCTGGGGGTCGCGGTCTCTCATCGCTCGGGGGGCTTCCTCATCGGTCGGGCTCGGGGTCGGCCAGCCAGCCGAGCAGCTCGGTGTCGAACACGTCGGGGATCTCTTCGTGGGGGAAATGGCCCGCGCCCTCGAACAGCCGCCAGCGGTAGGGGGCGGCGACGTACCGGCTGGAGCCCTGGGCGGTGCGCGGCAGCACGCACGGGTCGAGCGCGCCGTGCAGGTGCAGCGTCGGCGCCTCGATCTCGGTACGCATGACCCTGGCGTAGCGGCGGCCGTCGGGCCGGAGCTGGGAACGGCCGAACCAGCGGTGGTACTCCAGCGCCGAGTGGGCCACGGCGGGGATCCGGAACGCCTCCCGGTAGGTGCGCGCGGTCTCGGCGTCGGGCCAGCCGGGCGCCGACCAGCCCGCCAGGATCCGGCCGACCAGGGCGGCGTCATGCCGGGTGAGCCAGCGTTCGGGCAGCAGCGGGAGCTGGTAGCCGAGCGCGTGCCGGCCGGCCCTGAACTGGGCGGGGTCGGTCACCAGCGCGTTGCGCAGCCGCAGCGGGTGCGGCGCCGAGACCACGACCAGCCGGCGCACGCACTTGGGGTCGAGCACGGCCATCGTCCAGGCCAGCAGGCCGCCCCAGTCGTGCCCGACGACGACCGCGCCGGTCTCGCCCAGCGCGCGGATCAGCCCGGTGGCGTCGGCGGCCAGGGTGGGCAGGTCGTAGCCGCGCGGCGGCTTGTCGCTGCCGCCGTAGCCGCGCAGGTCGGCGGCGACCGCCCGGAAACCGGCGCGGGCGAGGGAGGTGAGCTGGTTGCGCCAGGTCCACCAGAACTGCGGGAACCCGTGCAGCAGCAGGACCAGCGGCCCCTCACCGGCCTCCACGACGTGGAAGCGGGTGCCGCCGGCGTGCACGGCCCGGTGTGTCCACGGGCCGTCGATCTGGACGACCGACTCGTCAGGTGCCATCACGACTCACCGGCTGGCCCTCGGGGCTGGGCACGGGAAGCGGCTGCTCCTCCGGCGTCGCGATCTCCTTGAGGCCCTTGATCGATCTGGCGGTGCGCTTCATCCCGGCCAGGCCCTTCAGCCTGCGCACGCCGACCAGCACCAGCAGGCCCGCGGCCACCAGGTAGAAGACGGTCACGATGAGGAAGGCCAGCCAGTTGGGCAGCCACTGGGCCAGCACGTACGCGATGGTGAACGAGGCCAGGATCAGGCACAGGTGGGCCATGAACGCGGCGGCGGCGAACAGGCCCGCGGCCATGCCCACGCGCTTGGCGTCGAACTTGAACTCGGCCTTGGCCAGCTCGATCTCGGAGCGGACGAGGTCGGAGATATGGCTGCTGGCCTGGGCGACCAGCGAGCCCAGGGATTCTTCCTCGGGAGTCTGCGGCATGAACGTCTCCTATCGAGGCCTGGTGGCCGTGTCAAACATCCCGTACGGACGGCTGGGCGCCACCGAACACGCCGAGGACGCTGCTTCTCACAGAACTACCCGATCGCCCACGATAACGCCGTCCGGTGGAGACAGCTGAGGCGCATGCCCGGTTCGGGCATGCGCCTCAGCTGACTTACGGCCTGATCAGTCCTCGGACTTGGCCGCGGGCAGCTTGTCGGAGATGAGGTTCATCACCGTGCTGTCGGCCAGCGTGGTGACGTCGCCGATGCTGCGGTTCTCGGCCACGTCGCGCAGGAGGCGGCGCATGATCTTGCCGGAGCGGGTCTTCGGCAGCTCGGGCACGACCAGGATCTGCCGCGGCTTGGCGATCGGGCCGAGCGTCCTGGCCACGTGGTCACGCAGCTCGGCGGCGATGTCGTCGCTCTCCTCGGCGCTGCCGCGCAGGATCACGAACGACACGATGGCCTGGCCGGTCACCGGGTCGGTGGCGCCCACCACGGCCGCCTCGGCGACCTTGGGGTGGCTGACCAGCGCGCTCTCCACCTCGGTGGTGGAGATGTTGTGGCCGGAGACGAGCATGACGTCGTCGACGCGGCCGAGCAGCCACAGGTCGCCGTCCTCGTCCTTCTTCGCGCCGTCGCCGGGGAAGTACATGCCCTCGAAGCGCGACCAGTACGTGTCGATGTAGCGCTGGTCGTCGCCCCAGATCGTGCGCAGCATGGAGGGCCACGGCTCGCGCACCACGAGGAAGCCGCCGCCGCCGTCGGGCACGCTGTTGCCCTGGTCGTCGACCACGTCGGCGCTGATGCCCGGCAGCGGCCGCATCGCCGCGCCCGGCTTGGCCGAGGTGACGCCCGGCAGCGGGCTGATCATGATCGCGCCGGTCTCCGTCTGCCACCAGGTGTCCACGACCGGGCAGCGGTCGTGGCCGATGTTCTCCCGGTACCAGACGTAGGCCTCGGGGTTGATCGGCTCGCCGACCGAGCCCAGGACGCGCAGGCTGGACATGTCGAACTTGGCGGGGATGTCGTCGCCCCACTTCATGAACGTCCGGATCGCCGTGGGGGCGGTGTAGAGGATCGTGACCTTGTACTTCTGCACGATCTCCCAGAACCGGCCGCGGTGCGGGGTGTCCGGGGTGCCCTCGTAGATGACGCTGGTCGCGCCGTTGGCGAGGGGGCCGTAGACGATGTAGGAGTGGCCGGTGACCCAGCCGATGTCGGCCGTGCACCAGTAGATGTCGGTCTCGGGCTTGAGGTCGAAGACCGCGTGGTGCGTCCAGGCCGTCTGGGTGAGGTAGCCGCCGGTCGTGTGCAGGATGCCCTTGGGCTTACCGGTGGTGCCGCTGGTGTAGAGGATGTACAGCGGGTCCTCGGCGTCGTGGGGCTCGGCGGTGTGCTGGTCGCTCTGGCGCTCGACCAGGTCGTGCCACCACACGTCCTTCTCGCCCACCGCGACGTCCTGGCCGGTACGCCGTACGACGAGCACGTTCTCCACCTGCGGGCACTCGGCGACGGCCTCGTCCACGGTGGGCTTGAGGGCGCTCGGCTTGCCGCGGCGGTAGCCGCCGTCGGCCGTGATCACGAGCTTGGCGTCGGCGTCGTCGATGCGGCTCTTGAGCGCGCCGGCGGAGAAGCCGCCGAACACCACCGAGTGGATCGCGCCGATGCGGGCGCAGGCCAGCATCGCGATCGGCAGCTCGGGGATCATCGGCATGTAGATGGCCACCCGGTCGCCCTTGCCCACGCCGAGCTCCCGCAGGGCGTTGGCGGCCTTGCTGACCTCGGTCTTGAGGTCGTTGTAGGTGAGCGTGCGGCTGTCGCCCTCGGGCTCGCCCTCCCAGTGGTAGGCGACCTTGTCGCCGCGTCCCTCCTCGACGTGCCGGTCGACGCAGTTGTAGGCGACGTTGAGCTCGCCGCCGACGAACCACTTGGCGAACGGCGCGTTCCACTCCAGCGTCGTGTCCCACCGCCTGGCCCAGGTCAGCCGCTCGGCCGCGCGCTCCCAGAAGGCGAGACGGTCGGCGTCGGCCTCGGCGTAGGCGGCGGCGGTCACGTTCGCGGCCGCGGCCAGCTCAGCCGGTGGTGCGAACCGGCGGTTCTCCTGCAGCAGGTTGGACAGCGCCTGGGTCTCGTTGCCAGGGGTCTCCGGGGCCACTTCGTGCTCCTTCTATGGCCAGGTTGGATAGGTCGGGTCCCACTTCACCAGCTCACGGCCTCCCCACACAAGAGGTCTAGACAGGTCTGTACCGATTCGCGTGGGTGGTCGCATGATTATCAGCTCGCATGACAAACGCAATTGAACTGTTGTCATCCTGAAATCAGGAGAATATGCGGTTCGGCGTGGCGGGAAAAAGCGGGGGTCGCCGTAGCGCCTAATCCGGCGGCGGTCCGGTCCATGGCGGGGGCGGCGTGGCGCCTCATATGGCGGTGATCGTGCTCCCCGGCGGGGCACGGCGTGGCGCCTTTTGCGGCGGGGAGTGTGGTCCCTGGCGGGGCACGGCGTGATGCCTTTTGCGGCGGGGGGGTGTGGTCCCTGGCGGCGCATGGTGTACCCGCCGGTAAGGTCGGTTTTCGTGAGTGACCCATTGGCCGTCGTCGCGCGGTTCCCAGGCGTGTCCGAGGCGGTTGACGAGGCGCGTCAGGCCGTCGACCGGCTCTATCGGCATCGCGTCCTGCGCCGGGCGAGCCCGGCGGTGTCCACCGAGTCGTCCCTGCGCGGCGCGCGGGCCTCGGCCGCGCTCGAGGGCGCCGACGTGCCGCTGGACGCGCTGCGCCGCGACGAGGTGCACGACCCGCTGGTCCAGGGAGCGCTGCGGGCGTCCGCGGAGATGGGCCGGCTCGGGCCCACCTGGCGGAAGGCCCCGAGGCAGGTGCTGGCCCGCCTGCACACCGTCGCCGCCGCGGGGCTCGCCGACCAGCCCGCATTGGGACGTCCCCGTACGGACGACTCCGCCCCCGACCCGCTCGGGCTCGGCCCCGCGCCGGGCGCCGCGGAGACCGCGACGCGGATGGAGGCACTGCTCCGGCTGCTGGAGGGGGCGGGCAAGGCGCCCGCGATCGTGCTGGCCGCCGTGGTGCACGCCGAGCTGGCGGTGCTGCGTCCGTTCGGTACGTGCGACGGCGTCGTGGCGCGCTCCGCGGAGCGGCTGACCCTGGTCGAGTACGGGCTCGACCCGAAATCGCTGGTCGTCGTGGAGATCGGGCACCTGGAGCTGCCGTACGCGGAGGCGCTGCGGGCGTACCTGACCGGGACCCCGGAGGGCGTCGGCCAGTGGGTACAACACTGTGCCTCGGCGGTAAGCCTGGGGGTACGGGAGACGACCGCGATCTGCGAAGCGATGCAGCGGGGCTGACGGACGGGCTGGTCACATAGCTGACGGCGTCTCGTCAGAGACGCCGTCCGCCTGTGCATCACACCGGGTTACCAAGCGTGCACCTCAATCCGTCGGAGCGGGTCAAGCCCGCCACGACGCGCCTCCCGCGGCTGGTCGCACGTGGGTGCCCGGCTGATGCACCCGGACAAGTGGTCCGTAACACCTTTCTACGTCGGATCCCCCCTGATGGGAACCCCTTGGAGCAAGAGCTTTACCGAGCCGTGGAGCGGCCGGGAGGGTCCCGTTGCGGCGCCCGCGAACGCCAACCCGTTATCTACCTGTGACGATTACGGACAGTGATCGCCTTTATGTGATTGTTATGGGACGGCGAAAAAACTTGGCGAAAATGCCAGATTACTGCTCGACGAAACTCGAGTGGATCGGGCAGCATACGGGGGTATCGCCCGAAACTGGAGCGACTGTGTGAGGGATTGCTTTGCAAGTCTCTTGCCATGCTCCGGTGAAGTGATGAAAGCTTTCTTCTGAAACGGGACCGGCTCTACCCCCCCGGAGCCGGACCGATCAGGCGACCCCCGCTCTCCCCCCCGGCGGGGGTCGCCCTTTTTCCGCCCCAGGTCGGGCTCGGCTCACCGGTTGTCCACAGGCGGCCCGCGTCTCCGCGCCGCCGTCCCCAGAATCCCGTTCGCCCTCTCGCGACGTCCGTCCTCCCCGGCAGGGTTGGCCTCCCACGCCCCCGCAAGAGGAGGACCCGTGCACCGCCCCCTGGTCATCACCGAGGACCACGACCTCCTCGACGACCTGGTCCGCATCGCGGCCGCCGCCGGCGCCCAGCTCGACGTCGCCCACACCCCCGCCGGCGCGCGCCCTTACTGGAACCTCGCCCCCATGGTCGCCGTCGGCCCCGACCAGGCCGACGCCCTCTCCGCCACCTCGCCGCCCGCCCGCGACCAGGTGCTGCTGGTGACCCGCGCCGCCGACGACCCCGACACGTGGCGAAAATGCGTGGCGGTGGGCGCCCAGGCCGTCGTCCGCCTCCCCGGTGACGAACGCCACCTGGTGGAACGCTTCGCCGACGCCATGGAGCCCGAGCCCCGGTCCGGCGCGGTGACCTGCGTCATCGGAGGCCACGGCGGGGCGGGCGCGAGCGTGGTCGCCGCCTGCCTGGCCCTGCGCGCCTCGGGCGACCGCCTCCGTACGCTGCTGATCGACGCCGACCCGCTGGGCGGCGGCATCGACGCGCTGCTCGGCCACGAGGAGTCGGCGGGCGCCCGCTGGGGCGACCTGGTGGCGCGGGAG
Organism: Nonomuraea sp. NPDC001636; assembly: GCF_040298265.1. Lineage (NCBI taxonomy): Bacteria > Bacillati > Actinomycetota > Actinomycetes > Streptosporangiales > Streptosporangiaceae > Nonomuraea > Nonomuraea sp. NPDC001636. The sequence goes on along the minus strand of NZ_JBEOZT010000014.1, from coordinate 123,591 downwards.
GGAAGGATCAGCTCCAGCGCCCTGCAGGCGGCGCTCCCGTCGTTCGGCGACCTCGCCGTCCTGTCCTTCCACCGTGGCGAGGTGGCCGCGATCCCGTCCCAGGCCATGCGCTCGGTCCTGGAAGCCGGCCGGCGCGGCTTCGACCTGATCGTCGTCGACCTGCCGCGCCATCTCGACCCGGCCGCCGTGGAAGCACTCACCAGGGCGACCACGACCCTGACGGTCACCACGGCAGACCTGCGCGGCATCCTGTCCACCGTCCAGGTCCTGGGCGAGCTGCGCAAACACACCTCCGACGTGCGGGCCGTCCTCCGTCCCGGCGTCCTCGACGAGGAGACGGCCGCGGCGTCCCTCGGCATCCCCGTCGCCGCCCACCTGCCCGACCATCCGAGGCTCACCGCCACCCTCAACCGCGGCGAGCTGCCCGGGCTCGGCCCGCGCACGGTTCTCGGCACCCTCTGCGCCGCCCTCCTCCGCGACCTGCTTCCGGCATGAGCGCCGCTGAGGAGGTCTCGCCGGAGCTCGTGGAGGCCGTCCGGGTCCGCCTGGCGCGTGCCGGTGTGGAGCCGACGGCGGCCCAGGTGGCCGTGGCGCTCCGGGCCGAACGCTCGGTCTATGGAGACGCCGAGATCCTGGCGGTGGCTCGCGCCCTGTGCGCCGACCTGATCGGCGCCGGCCCGCTGGAGCCGCTCCTGGCCCGTCCCGACGTCACCGACGTCCTGGTCAACGGCCCACGCGAGGTCTGGATCGACGACGGCGGCGGCCTGCGCCGCACCTCCGTCACCTTCACCGACGACGGAGCGGTCCGCCGGCTGGCCCAGCGCCTCGCGGCCGCCGCCGGTCGCCGGCTCGACGACGCATCGCCTTATGTGGACGCGCGGCTGGCCGGCGGCGTCCGGCTGCACGCCGTCCTGCCGCCGATCGCGTCCGGTGGCACCTGCGTGTCGCTGCGCCTGCCGCCGCGCCGCACCTTCACCCTGTCCGACCTGGTGTCGGCCGGCACGATCGCCCCGGCGGCCGTCACGGTGCTGACGGCGATGGTCGACGCCCGCCTCGCCTTCCTCGTCACGGGCGGCACCGGCACGGGCAAGACCACGCTCCTGTCGGCCCTCCTGTCCCAGGCCGACCCGGCCGAACGCCTCCTGCTGGTGGAGGACTCCGCCGAGCTACGTCCTCTGCACCCCCACGTGGTCCGCCTGGAGACCCGTCCGGCCAACCTCGAAGGAGCGGGCGGAGTGGGCCTGCGCGATCTGGTGCGCCAGGCGCTGCGCATGCGTCCCGACCGGCTCGTGGTGGGCGAGGTCAGGGGAGCGGAGGTCGTCGACCTGCTCGCCGCCCTGAACACCGGCCACGAGGGCGGCTGCGGCACGCTGCACGCCAACGCCGCGGCCGACGTGCCACCCCGCCTGGAAGCCCTCGGCTGCGCGGCCGGCCTGACCAGGGAGGCCGTGCACAGCCAGCTGGCCGCGGCCCTCGACGTGGTCGTCCACCTGTCCCGCGCCCGCAGCGACGGCCGAAGGCGCGTTGCCGAGATCTGCCTGCTCTCCAGAACCCCGGCCGGTTTCGTCGAGTCGCTCCCCGCCCTCACCTTCGCCCCGAACGGCGCCTCATACTCCGGCCCCGGCTACGAATCCCTGCTGCGCAGGACATCATGAAGGCCCCCGGCCGATGACCGCCGCGATCGTCTCGGCCCTGTCCACAGCCTGTGCCGTCTGGCTGTGGACCGGCCCCGCCACGCCCGCCCTCCGCCTGCACGCGCTCCTGACCGCTCGCCACCGCCGTCTCCCATGGCAACACCTGCTCCGGGCCACCCTCACCCGCCCCGGCCCCACCCGCCGCGCCGACTCCTGGCGCCGGGCCTCCATAGAGCTGTGCCAGTCGCTCTCGGCCGAGCTCGCCGCGGGCCGCACCCCCGGCGAAGCCCTGACCCGAGCCATCACGGCAGTCGACTTCCCCGACCCCGAAGCCATGCGCCCCGCCCTGGCCGCCGCACGAGACGGCGGCGACGTCTCCGCGGCCCTCACGGCAGCGGCGCCGGCTCAGGGCGGCGAGGGCCTCCGCCGGCTCGCGGCCTGCTGGGACGTCAGCCTCACCGTGGGCGCCGGCATGTCCGCCCTGGTCGAACGCGTCGGCGGCATGCTCCGCGCCGCCCAGGCCCACCGTCAGGACGTCGCCGCCCAACTGGCCGGCCCTCGCACGACAGCTCGGATGCTCGCGGCCCTGCCGGTTCTCGGCCTGGTCATGGCGGGAGCGCTCAACATGCACCCGCTGGGCTTCCTGTTCGGCACCTTGCCGGGCCTGCTCTGCCTCCTGTCCGGCACCGCCCTCGACGCCTGCGGCCTGTGGTGGACCCACCGCATGGCCACCAAGGCCCAACCCTGACCCGCCACGTCCTTGCACACTCCTGTAGGCCGGCACCCAGCGACACCTGTAGCTGGACACTCATGCGAGCCCTGTGGCTCAGCACTCATGCGTGTCCTGTTGGCCAGCACTCCAGGGAAGCCTGTAGGCCCCTGTTTCGGCGAGCCGTCCTCCCTGAGTCGTGTTCATCCCCGCCCGTCCGAGTCGCCCTTGTCCCTGCCTGTCCGAGTGGTGCTCAATCCACGTCCGCCCGAACCACTGGATCCGCCCGATGCTCCCTTTGTTGTCCGCCTTCTGCGCAGCCCTCGCCGTCTTCTTGTGGTCGGCCCCACGTACCCCCGTAGACCGCCTCACCCGCCTCCTGCCCTCGCCCGACCCGCCGTCGAACCCCGCCACCTCTCCGACGGACACCCCCGTCCAGCCCGACTGGCTAGACAAGGAGGACCCCCACCAACGCCGCCCGACCCGCAGAACCGTTACCACCGCCGCCATCACGGGCGTGATCACCGCCCTCCTGGTCGGCGGCCTCCCAGGAATCGCGGTGGCCCTGCTGCTGACCCCGGTGACCGTCCTGATCCTGCACAGGAAGGAGCCCCCGCGGTCCCGCCTGGAGCGCGAGCAGATCACCGCCGATCTCCCCTTCGCCGCCGACCTGATGACCGCCTGCCTTCTCGCCGGACAACCGGTGACCGCCGCCACCGACCTGGCCGCGACCACGATCGGCGGCCCACTCGGTCAGCGTCTGGCGTGGGTGGGTAGCCAACTCCGCCTGGGCGCCGATCCCGAGCCGACCTGGGCAACCCTGGCGAAGGACCCGGCCCTGAGCCAGCTGTCGAGAGCCATGAGCCGGGCCGCGCAGACCGGTGCCCCGCTGGCGGACGTCCTGACCCGCCTGGCCGACGACGCGAGAGACACAGCCAGAGCCGCCTCACTCGCCGCCGCCCGGACCGTGGGCGTGAAAGCGGTCGCCCCGCTGGGCCTGTGCTTCCTGCCGGCCTTCGTCCTGCTGGGCATCATCCCGGTGATCGCCGGCCTCGCGTCCACGATCGTCCTGCCGTGACGTCCTGGGGCGGCGTTGTCCACAGCCTGAGGGCCGACCTGGTGGGCAATCCCCAGAACGCCATTCGGCCTGACGGCGGCTGTGCCTTCTCGGCGAATCTTGGACTCCCGCCGGACAAGACCCGGCTCCGACCACCTGGAGGCACGATGCAAGGTTCCGCCACCATGCCAGGCACCCTCAGCCCCACTCCAGCTCACGCGTACGCCACTTCACCCCGGCCCACCGCCTGCACCGAGCCGGCCACCACCGCGCCGCCCCTCGAAGCCGTCGACTCCTCCCATGTCGAGACGGAAGCCGCCCACACCTCCTCGACCTCCTCCGCACCTCTCGGCGGGCCCACCGGGCAGGGCTCACGCTGGTACCCGGGCAAGTGGATCTCCTGCGCTGTCGCGAACAGAGAGCGCGGCATGTCCACAGCCGAATACGCAGTCGGCACCATCGCGGCCTGCGCCTTCGCCGCACTCCTGTTCAAGGTGGTCAGCAGCCCGGAAGTTCAGGAGATGCTGAAGTCCCTCATAGACCGAGCACTCAAGATGACCGGATGACCCTCCACCAGACGCGGAACGCCGCCACCAGGAAACGGTCGGCATCACGCGGCTCGGTGACGGCCGAGACCGCCGCCATGCTGCCCGCGCTCATGCTCGTCCTGGCAGCCGCGCTCTGGGCCATACAAGCGGTGAACGTCCAACTGGAATGCGTAGACGCAGCCCGAGCAGCAGTGCGCGCGGCAGCCCGGGGCGAGCCGCTGGACCAGGTCCGCGAACTCGCCCGCTCGGCCACCCGCCCGGACGCACACGTAGAGATCACCCGCGACGCAGAATTCACCCACGTAGAGATCGCAGTAGATGTACGACCAGCTTGGGGCGTTTCGCTGCCGGCCGTGCCCGTGTCGGCCTCGGCGACAGCCGCCACAGAACCGTGACGTCACGCAGGTGCCTGCCGAAATGAGATCTGCCAGGAGGACATGAGCCCTCGTGTCCTCCTGGCAGTCGGGGGGCGAAATCTCCAACCCCTACGGCCTCTTCTACCCACAAGAAGAGACAACAACTCCGCGACGCGGCACGGAGATCGTCCGCGCGGAAGGTGAGGAAGCGTCTCAATGCTGGGCGAAGCGATGACCTTCCACCGATCAATCACTCCGAGGACAAGGATGAACAAGCACAAGGAACGAGGGTCGGCGACCTTATGGGGAGTGGCCCTCATGGGGCTCCTGATGGCGGTTGCCGGAGGGTTGGCCTCCGTGGGGGCGGTTCGTGTGGCTCGCCATCGGGTTGACAGCGCGGCCGACCTGAGCGCTCTGGCGGCGGCCAGGGCGGCGATCGTCGATCCGGAGGGCGCTTGCGGCAGGGCGGCCGCGTTGGCCAGAAGGAACGGCGTCCAGCTGGCGGCATGTGAGATCACGGGAGAGATCGCGGATGTCCGGACCTCTTTGTCGATCACCTTGCCGATCGCCGGAGCCCACACCCTTACGGGCAGGTCTCGCGCGGGGCCGGTCACGATGTCACCTGGGTAGCAGCTGGTTGCAGCAGTCGGTCGTCAGGCCACAGCCCTGAGCTTTGGGGGCGCCTGACCGACCGCGACACGTGCAAGCCTCGTGGCATGTCGCGCGAGTCGGGCCACCGGCTGTTCGGGCTGAGACACGCGTGTCGGCACCGTGGCCCACATGCGTGAAGCCTCCGTGGCCGCCCGCTTCGACGTGTTCCGGACTGACGGCGTTGCTCCAGACGCGCTGATCGGGAGAAGGGACGGCGCGAGCCGAGATGCCGACTCGCCTGCGCCGCCCCCGGTGTTCACTCTGCTGTCAGTCCCTCGACCAGGCCGGTAGTTGGCCTGCCGAGGAGTCGAGGAAGATCGTCACCGACCCGAGCGAAAACCCCGGCGGCGATGGTTTCATCGAGACGTGCCAAGAAGCCGGCCAGCTCGCTGTCCATCCCCGAGTTGATGAGCGCTGCCTGCAATTCTTCGGGAGTGACAGGCCGGTAGGTGACCTCGCGCTTCAGGACGACCGACATCGCTTCGGCTATGTCGGCGTAGGTGAAGTTCGTGTCGCCGGAGAGGCTGTAAGTCACATCGTCGTGCCCGTCTGTGGTGACGACGATGGCCAATGCCTCAGCCAGATCCTTCCGGCTGGCCGGTGCAACGACGGCGTCGCCGGTCGCGGCGGCGAGAACGCCGGTGAAGCGGGGGCCTGCCAGCATCTGGATGTAGTTCTCGATGTACCAGGTGTTGCGCAGGATCGTGTACGTCACGCCGGAAGCGATGAGAGCGTCCTCTGTCGCTCTGTGGTCCGCGTTGATCTCGAACCGGTCGTCGTCGGCTCGGACTCCGCTGGTGTAGTAGACGTGTCGGACGTCGGCGTTCTTCGCCGCTTTGATGACCGACTCGTGCTGAGCAAGGCGGTTCGGCTCTCTGCCCGAGATCAACACGATGTCGGAGTGCCTGGCAACCAGCGCTGCGACGCCGGCTGCATCCGACAGGTCGACGGCGGCGGCGCTGAACCCGGCGGAATCAAGTTCCCTGAGGCGTACCTGGTTCCGACCGGCCGCAGTGATCGTTTCGGGGCTGATTCCTCGAGCGACCAGCGCGTCCAGGACGTGGCGACCGAGTGCCCCGGTGGCCCCGAAGACCAGGGTGCTCGCCTCAGGCGCGGTCATGGAGGGTGATCTGGTAGCCGTCGGGGTCGGCGAAGGTGAAGGTGCGGCCGAAGGGGCCGTCGATCGGTGCGGAGACGATGGTGTGACCGTCGGCGACGAGTGCGTCGTGGATGGCCTGGACGTCGGTGGCGTGGAGCCAGATCGCGGCGCCGATGCCGGGCCGGGCAACGGAGGTGAGATCGGTGCCGGGAACGACCTCGCGGAGTGCGAACGCGATCGGCTTCGTCTCGAAGACGACGGCGTGCGGAGGCCCGGCCTGCGAGCGGACGAGGCCGAGGTACTGCTCGTAGAACGCCTGCGAAGCGTCGAGGTCGCGCGCTTGCAGCGAGATGAAGTCGGGGCCGGTGACGGGCATGGTGCTGCTCCTTGTCTTCGTGTCAGTTATCTGACACGTTGCAATGTATGTCAGAATACTGACATGAGTCAAAACGGTGCCGGCGTCGACCTGGACAAATCGCTGGGCTACCTGCTGAAAGAGGCTTCGAGCGCCCTGCGCGCAGCCATGGAGGAGGTGCTGCGGCCACTCGGGATGACCGTGACGCACTACTCCTGCCTGGAGCTGCTGGCCCAACGGCCGGGCTTGTCGAACTCCGAGCTGGCGCGTGGCGCGTTCGTGACCCGGCAGTCGATGAACGTGCTGCTCCAGACCCTGGAACGAGACGGCTACGTGACCAGGCCCGCGGAGGCGCCCGTCGGAAAGGCTCTCCCGGCGCGGCTCACGCCTCGCGGACGTCGGAGCCTGGAGAAGGCGAGCGCGGCGGTCCGGTCCGTCGAGGTCAGAATGCTGGCCGGCATGACCGAGGCCGAGCAGTCGGACGCGTTCCGGATTTTGCAGAGCATGATTCATTCGCTGCGCGATGGTGACGGCGGTGCATAGCCCGTTTCTCGGTGCATGATTCGCCGTGTTGGGGCCGGGTGCGGCCGGGCGTGGAAATCTGTGCGAGTGACGTCGGAAAACCGGCACCTTGTTCTGCGATTGAGCTGATAAATCGTCGGGCGAGCGAATGAGTGAAGGCCGTGTGGCGCAAGCTGCAGGTCGTCGGTGGTGGCTGGAATCAGGCGGCGTGAGGTGCAGGTTGTGGCGGCTTGTGCGCTGGGGCCTTCCGCCGTGAAGGAGTGTGCAGCAGGGCGCGAGGGTCGCGGGAAGGAGTCGACAGCGGCTTCACGTGGAACCCGGCGGAGCAAGCTGAGGCGGGGGCGCGGGCGCTGGCGGGAGTGCAGCAAGGTAGGGCAGTGGGCGACCGAGAAGGCACACGGTTCAGCGATGGGAAGCAGGAACGGCCCGCGGAGCAGCGGTGTTTGCGTCGAGGTGGGAGGTGTCCTCGGGGGCGTGTGTCCAGCCTGGGACCGGCAGGGTGTCCAGCGTGAAGCGCCACGGGAGGTTCGTAGGGACGTTCCGGGCGTGAAGTGTTGCGGGGAGGCTCGCAGGTTCCGGCGTGCAGCGCTGAGGGGGAGCCTCGCGGGGGCGTTCCGGTGTGAAGTGCTGTAGGGAGGCCCTGCAGGTGCGTTCAGCGTGGGGTGGGGTGCCGGAGAACCTCGGGATTGTTTCGGGGTGATGCATGGCGCGAAAGTCTGGCGTCGAAGTTGTTTGATTGATAGAAATGGCGTCTTTTCGGCTGGGGTCTATTGGTGTTTCTGGGTGACCCCTGTCAAACACGCGATATTTCTGTGAGTTGCCGTGCAATGTCGCAATCGAGTCACGACTTCTTGGACGCGGTGTCCAAGAGTTCGTTACGTCACATAAGGTTCCGCTTACCCTCGGTTCATGCTGGCCACGGCGCGCTTCCAGAACGTCGCCAACAGGACGAATTCGGGAGCGGTCGGTGACCGCATCGGCCGGGCGGACTGCACTTCCGGTCGTCGCGTGCACGCCCCTTGGACGGTCATGCGGCGCGAGGCTCTCTGTGGAGGGAATCGTCGTGACGGTGGTTGGCAGGGTGGTGGCCGCTGTGGCGGTCGTGGCGGGTTCGATCGTCCTGGGCGGGTCGGCGCAGGCGGCTGTGGTGACGCGGCAGGCCGCAGCCTCTGGGCAGATCACGTCGCCGTCCGACGGTCAGGTGGTCACGGGGTCGTCCGTGACGGTTTCGGCTCAGACCGGGTTGATGCAGCTCAAGATGGGCTTGTACATCGAAGGCCCCTCCACGCCGAGCCGGAGGGTCGCCGGAGGCGGAGCGAACCAGACGATCTCCGGGACGTTCGACGCCGGCAGCGCGCCCAACGGCACCTTCACCGTGACGCTCAAGGGAGGCATCACTGGTACGAGGTACGCCAGCAGCACGTTCAAGCTGCGGCGACCTCCCGAGCCCCCAGGAAACGTGAACGCGCGCCTGGAGGGCACCACCAAGGTCGAGATGACCTGGAGCAAGGGCTCGGAGCCGGATCTCCAGTCCTATGAGGTCTCCACAAGTCAGTCCGGCGTCGTGGGCCGGCTGTCCGCGGACAACGCGTGCTCCGGCTCCTCGTGCAAGGCCGTGCTCGCGGTGCCCGCCAAGGCGGCGGGGCGGCGGGTGGGCATCACGGTCAAGGCGTTCCGGGGCGACGGGGACGGCGGTTCGGTCGGGTCCGGCAAATCGGGTGCCGCGTACGTCACGGTTCCCGCGCCGCCCGCGTCCCAGCCCAAGAAGCAGACGACCGAGCAAGAGACGAACAAGCAGCAGACGCCGAAGACGGACGGCAGGACGCGGGTCGATCCGCTGCCGACCCTCCCGGCCAAGAAGCACGTCAGGCCCACGACCGTACCCACCCGCAAGCCGACCGCGACCCGCAGGCACACCTCCGCCCTGCCCGCGATACCGGAGACCGACGACAAGGGCAACCTTCCGACCTCGACCGCGGCCGACCCGGGCCGCCAGGAACCATCCGGGACGAACAAGGGCGCGAACGAGGACACCGAAGCGGCTCCGATCCAGGCAGGCGGCGTCAGGGCGCAGTCGGACGAGTCGCCGCTGGGGAACATCGGGCAGTACGGGATGTACGTGACAGGCGGCCTGCTGCTTCTCCTGCTCGCGGCGCACGCCGGGGCATGGGCTCGGAGGCGTGCGCTGGCCACCGGCGCTAGGAGTGGTGGTGGGAAGATCGCGGCTTCGGACAGCCGTGCAGCCACATCAGCTGGAAGCGGGGCGGTTCGGCACAACACGGACGAGGTCCTGCGAGCCAGGACAGCGTCCCGACGTCCCGCCGTGGTGCTCGCCATCGCCAGGACGCGCATGCCGGAGCCTCCCCAGCCGAACCCCCCGACGCCCATGCCCGAGCCTGCGATCGGGCAAGGGGGCGGCGAACAGGTGGACGAGAGGGCAGGCCAGGCACATGAGACGCCACAGCGTGCTCTCGGAAGGGCGGCCGCCGCACCTGGTCCGCTTCGCGAAAGCACGGATCCCAGGGCGGCAGAGCCTGAGAAGGGGGCGCATGCGCCAGGCATGAGAGCAGCGGAGGCTCAGGGGACTTCGCCTGTGCAGGGTGTGAGGGCGGCGGAGGCCAAGGAGACGTCGCATGTGCGGGGCATCAGAGCGACGGAGGCTCAGAGGACATCGGGTGTCCAGGGTGTGAGGGCGGCGGAGGCTCAAGGGACGTCGCATGTGCAGGGAGAGGCGGCGGACGCTCCGGTGAGGTCGCAGATGTCGGGGGGAAAGGCGGGAGAGGGGCAGGCGGCGTACAGCGCTCGGGGGTGGCGGGAGGCGGATCCCAGGGTTGCCGAGAAGCCGGGTGGGGCGTCGGGGCAGGTGTCGGTTGTTCTACCGATCCATCTGAGCGTGCAGGACTTACGCGCGGCCCAGCAATCGCGGGAGTCAGCCCGTCATGAGGCTCGGCCTGAAGCGGGCCAGGAAGCAGCGGGGAAGACAGGGCGGGATACGCGGCAGGAGCCGCCGCGCATCGCATTGTCCAGCTCGGCCGTCACGGACGTTGCCGAGCCCGGCCCTGTCGTCCCACCCGCCACCCCTCTGGAACAGCGTTGGGACGACTACCTGCCTCCCTCGCCCAGATGCATGGAGGACAGCGGCTTCTGGGAGCGTCCGCTGCCGGGCGCCGGCGACTTCTGGGCCTCCGACGACGAAGAAGAAGAGCGGGCGTATGCGGGGCGTCGGCCGGAGAAGGGTGACAGTTAGGACAGGGGGCCGGGGGTGAGGAGGATGTCCAGGAGCTGGAGCGCGCCGCGTTTGTGCAGGGGCTCGTTGCCGTTGCCGCACTTCGGGGACTGGATGCAGGACGGGCACCCGCGCTCGCACTCGCAGGAGGCGATCGCCTCACGCGTGGCCGTCAGCCAGTCGGTGGCTCGCGCGTAGCCGCGTTCGGCGAAGCCCGCGCCGCCTTCGTGGCCGTCGTACACGAAGACGGTGAGCAGGCCGGTGTCGGCGTGCAGTTCGGTGGAGACGCCGCCGATGTCCCATCGGTCGCAGGTGGCGAACAGGGGGAGCAGGCCGATCGAGGCGTGCTCGGCGGCGTGTGCGGCGCCGCCGAGGTCGATGTCCGCCGCCGCGAGCGGCGCGACCGCCGTGGCGGGGAGGGTCCACCAGACCGCGCGGGTGCGGAGGGTGCGGGGTGGCAGGTCGAGGGGTTCGTCGCCGAGCATCTCGCCTGACTGCAGGCGTCTTTTCAGGTACGAGACCACCTGCCTGGTCACCTCCACCTCGCCGAAGTGCAGCGTTCCCGGGCCGAGGGGGCGGGAGCGCTGGGTGGCCAGGATGGAGATGTCAGTGATGTCCCGGGCGAACGTGGAGTAGTCGGGATTGGCGGCCTCGACCAGGGCGACTCCGGCGTCCAGGTCGAGGGTCTCCACGAGGAAGGTCTCGCCCTGGTGGATGTAGACCGCGCCGGTGTGGACCGTGGTGTGGGCGGACGGCTCGTCCACGCTGCCGAGCAGGCGGCCGGTCGACGACTCGACCACCTGGATCGGGGCGCCTCCGCCACCTCTGATGTCGGCGAGGTCGGTGGCGCGTTCGCGGCGGGTCCAGAACCAGCCTGCGGGACGGCGTCTGAGGAGGTTCCGGGCGACCAGGTCTTCCAGGACGTCGGGGGTGGTGGTGCCGAAGACGGGCAGGTCGTCGTCCGTCAGCGGGATCTCGGCGGCGGCGGCGCACAGGTGGGGACCCAGGACGTACGGGTTGTCCGGGTCCAGGACGATCGCCTCCACCGGCCGTCCGAACAGGGCCTGCGGGTGGTGGACGAGGTAGGTGTCCAGAGGGTCGTCCCTGGCGATGAGGACGGCGAGGGCGTCCTGGCCGTCGCGTCCCGCCCGGCCGGCCTGCTGCCAGAGGGAGGCGCGGGTGCCGGGCCAGCCGGCGATCAGTACGGCGTCCAGGCCCGAGACGTCCACGCCGAGTTCGAGGGCGTTCGTGGTGGCCAGGCCCATGAGGGTGCCGGCGCGCAGGGCCTTCTCCAGGAGGCGGCGGTCCTCGGCGAGGTAGCCAGCGCGGTAGGCGGCGACCTTGTCGGGGAGGGCGGCCAGGTCTTGGACGTCGTCGGGGATGGCCCAGGTGAGCGGGCTCGCGGGGGTGGGGTGGCGCGGGTCCTGGGCGTCGACGGTGGCGCTTCCGAGGGGGGAGGCGGAGTCCTGAGGGGGCGAGGGGGAGGCGAGCGGCGGGGGCTCGGCGCTGGGGGTGAAGTCCGTGGGCGCGGTTTCGGGGATGGCGTGCGCGGGCCAAGGAGCGGTTTCGGGCGTGGGGTGCGAAGGCCAGGGCGCGGTTTCGGGGGTGCCCTGGGGAGGCCAGGGCGCGGTGACGGAGAAGGCGACGTCGGCGAGCTTGGCGCGGGCGGACAGGGCGACCGTCTCCGCGCCGCGTCGCGAACGCACGAACGCGAGCGTCCGTACGTTCGCCAGGACCAGGTCTGCGAGGAGGTCAGCGGTCTCCGCGGTGGCCGTGCGGCGCACAGGAGCCCCTCCCTCGCCCCGCAGATCCGTCAGGGGCGGTTCCCAGAGCGCGATGGTCGTGGAACCCTTCGGCGACGCATCCGTGGTCACCTCGTCCATCTCAAGCCCCGTCAGCCTCATGGCGAACACGCCGGGCTCGCTCGCCGTGGCCGAGGCGAGCACGAACGTGGGGCGCGAGCCGTACCGGGCGCAGACCCGGCGCAGGCGGCGCAGGATCTGGGCCACGTGCGAGCCGAAGACGCCGCGGTATCCATGGCACTCGTCCACGACGACCAGGCGGAGGCGGCGGAAGAACGAGGACCACTGCGCGTGCCGGGGCAGGACGCCGCGATGGAGCATGTCCGGATTGGTCAGGACGTAGTTGGCGTGCTGGCGGACCCACGTACGTTCCTCGAAGGGAGTGTCGCCGTCGAAGCAGGCGGCGCGCACCTGCGTGATGCGCAGTTCGCGCAGGCCGCGGAGCTGGTCGGCGGCCAGGGCCTTGGTCGGCGTCAGGTACAGGACGGTGCCGCCTTCGAGGCAGGAGGCGACCGCCGGCGTGAGGTACGCCAGGGACTTGCCCGAGGCCGTTCCGGTACTGATGATCACGTTTCGGCCACGGAAAGCCAGGTCGGCGGCTTCGTACTGGTGAGGCCAGAGTCCTGTAACTCCACGGTTCGCCAAGCGCGTAACCAGGACTTCCGGAGCCCAGTCCGGCCAACGGGCTTGACCCGCCTGACGTGCTGGAACATGCTCCACATGGGTGACACGCTCATGACGTGCGGGAACTCCGAGCAGGTGGGCGAGGAGTGGACCTGCCTGTTGTGGGGAGGATGCCGAGGAAGTCACTGTTTCCAGTCTTGCATCGATGGGCAAAGTCGCCGGGAATCGTGATTTCGTATAGACACAAGCCAGACGCGTGGTTGAATGCCGCGCGTCAGGGTCGGACAGTCTGGGGCCACGCTCCAGATTGCCAGGCCCGCAAGAGTACTTTCGCAGGCGAGGCGCTGGAGGATCTGTGGATCTGAAGTTGGATCACCGCACCGAAGACCGACTCACCATCGTGGAGGTCGAGGGTGAGATCGATGTCTACACGGCGCCGAGATTGCGTGAGCTCCTCATCGACCTGGTGAACAAGGGCAACTTCCACCTTCTGGTGAACATGGAGAAGGTCGACTTCCTCGACTCCACGGGGCTGGGAGTGCTCGTCGGAGGGCTCAAGAGGGTCCGGGCGCACGACGGCTCGCTTGAGCTGGTGTGCACCCAGGAGCGCATCCTCAAGATCTTCCGCATCACCGGTCTGACCAAGGTCTTCGGGATTTACGCTTCCGTCGACGAGGCCAAGGAAGCTCACGGCAAAGACAAGTAGCATGGCTACCGTCGAGCTGACGTTCAGCGCTCTCCCCGCGCACGTGCGGACCGCCCGGCTGGTGGCCACGGCGATCGCCCGTCGTACCGGCGTGGAGGAATCGCTGCTGGACGAAGTCAGGCTCGCCGTGGGTGAGGCATGCTCCCGGGCGGTCGAGGCGCATCGACTTCACTGCCCGGGCGAGCCCATCCGCATCGAGCTACGTGACGACTCCGGGCGTTTCGAGGTCACGGTCAGCGATCTGGCCCCCAGTGACGAGATCAAGCAGGAGCAGCCGCTCGATCTGGGCATGCTCTCTGACTCGTTCATGTCAGGCTTCGGCATCGCCGTCATCTCGGGTCTGGCCGATGACGTCGAGGTCTTCCCCAGCCCCAAGGGGACGAACATCCGGATGAGCTGGCCCGCCTCCAACGGGGCGGGTTCCTGACCTGACATCGCTTGGATCGGTCCCTTGTCTCCCTAGGGACGTGTTCGAGCTGGTCGGGTGTGGTTTTAGGGGCGATAGACGGGGATGAGGGGATGTCCGGTCGCGGCATGCCTTCCTCCCTGTCGAGTCGCACCACGTTTCCGCGTGTCCTGACGAGGTCGCTGGGCGCCTCGTTCTTTCGGCATGCCCGGACGGTCTCCGCCGCTCTGCGAGAAGTGGCAGGGGGTGTGCGCGGACGTTCGGAGGCCCGGTCACAGGTTTCGGCCAGGCCCGCTGCGAAGCTCAGCGAAGTCTGTTGCAGCGGGCCGGCTGGAGCGGTTCAGCGAGGTCCGGTGCAGGGGGCCTAATGCCGCAGTGGCTTGGCGTGGACCGGCCGAAGGCTCAGGGCGGTCCGGCGCGGCGCCCGGCATGGCGTCGAAGCAGTGTGAGGGGCGCACGCCTCTACGCCTGACGCTCTTACGTCGCCCGCCTACGGAGCTTTGGCTTCAGAGCAGGCCAGAGCCCGGCTTCGCACATTCAACCGCTGTGTCGTGCGGCGAGACGCCCAGCTTCCGATCGGACGGTTGCTCAGGGGGCGGACTTCGGGCCGGCTGCGCAGGCGGCCCTGCGGGGCGCGGGTCAGTGGCTGGGGTCGAAGGGCGAAGGTCTACGGCGGCGAAGGCCGAAGGTCAGTGCGGCGAGGGCCTGGGCTGGGATTGACGGCTCAGTACGCTGCGGAGGCTCTGCATGCCAAGGGCACGACTGAGGGACCGAAGGCCAGGGCGACGAAGTATGACCTGGGCCTGCTTGGGGTGTTCTGGTGGAGCGATGCGACTGCGGCATAGGATCTTGCTCCCCGCAGTGGTGTCTGTGGAAGGCGGCGAGAGTTATCCACAGGCTGTGGATGGGCGGGGGATAGTCGTCTGGGTCGTCAGAAGGCCTCGCCGTGGGGAGGCGGGGGCATGGGGTTGAGGTAGGTGGCTGGCGGCGACTGCAAGGAAGGCATGGCGGCTGCGCATGGGGCTGTCGGGGCCGACATCCGGGGGCCGCTTGGGAGCTTCAGGCCGAAACAGAGGCGTCGGGTTTGGTCGTTGAGCTGGCGTAGCTTCTCGGCCGCTGCAGGGGATTTGAGGCGGTGTAGAGCCTTCGAGGCCGATGCGAGAGCTTTGGGCTGTCGTGGAGGTGGTCTGGAGGGGTGGGGCGGTGACGCCAGGGCCCGAGTGGTGCCCGGCCGGGAGGTGAAGGCGGCGCACGGCGTTAGGAGACGCTGGGCGGCCGGGTCGCCGGGCCCGCGTTCGGTTGGCTGCGTCCGGCGGGCCGTGTCACGGGGGCGCGGCGGCCGGGCAGCTCCGGCGGGCCATGTCATTGGGCTGCGTCGGGCGGGTGTCCTACGAGGTTGCGTTGTGGGGGCGTCGGCCGGGCCGCGTCCTTGTGGGCCGTGTCATCAGGCTGCGTCGGCCAAGGCGCGTTCGGCGGGTCGTGTTGCTGGGGCGCGTCCGCCGGTGGTGGCGCCCTGCCGCATCTCGCGGGGATGGCGCGCGGAGGTAGCGCGGAGGTGGCCCTCGGCGGTCGGGGCCGGCGGCCGTGCCGCGAGGTCGCGCCTGGAGGCCGCGCCGAGAGGTGCTGCCAGGCGGTGGTGACGGAGTGGTGTTGGGGGTCGGCTGGCCGGTGGAGGGGCGGTGGTGGTGGGTGGTGGCGGGGGTCGGCGTGTCGTGGGGAATAAATCTGGGTTTCGGGCGGTCCGATTTGTGGGGTTGTCATGCCCGTAAACCTGAGGAAATTTCGCCTGTCAGATCTCAAACCGGCCCGCTGTCAGGGGATTACTGAACGCCCGCGCAAATAGCCGCCCCGAGAGCCTTCATATCCGTTCAGTGCCTGCGTAGACTCCCGGCACCGGCCAAGGTGATCCGGCGGAACCGCGGATTCAACCGGAAGCGGCACCCACAACCCGGATGGTGCCGCACCCGCCCGCCGAGAAATCCGCAGCACCGTTCGGGCAGGACGACCGGTCTTGCCGAGGAGAACGATGAGCAGGCACATGCTGGCATTGGAGCCAGCGCGCAATCTGTCCCTGAGCGGTAACAATCTCACCATCGTGATCGTGGTCGCCGCGGTCGCGCTGATCGCGCTAGCCGTCGCCGGCGGCCTCGTACGCGAGGTGCTGTCCGCCGGCCAGGGCACCGAACGCATGCAGAACATCGCGCGAGCCGTGCAGGAAGGCGCGGCCGCCTATCTCGCGCGCCAATTCCGCACACTGGCGATCTTCGTGATCGTCATTCCCTTCCTGTTGCTCTTGCTGCCGGGCGAAATGGACGTACGCGTCGGTCGCTCGATCTTCTTCGTGGTCGGTGCGGTGTTCTCCGCATTGACCGGATTCATGGGCATGTGGTTGGCGGTGCGCGGAAACGTGCGCGTCGCCGCCGCGGCCAACGAGTCGGGCGAGAAGCGCGCCATGCGCGTCGCCTTCCGCACCGGCGGCGTCGCCGGCATGTTCACCGTCGGCCTCGGGCTGCTCGGTGCGGCCGTGGTCGTCTTCATCTACCAGGGCGAGGCGCCCCACGTTCTCGAAGGCTTCGGGTTCGGGGCGGCGCTGCTGGCGATGTTCATGCGAGTCGGCGGCGGCATCTTCACCAAGGCCGCCGACGTCGGCGCCGACCTGGTGGGCAAGGTCGAGCAGGGCATCCCCGAGGACGACCCGCGCAACGCCGCGACGATCGCCGACAACGTCGGTGACAACGTCGGCGACTGCGCGGGCATGGCGGCCGACCTGTTCGAGTCGTACGCGGTCATGCTGGTCGCCAGCCTCATCCTGGGCAAGGTGGCCTTCGGCGAGCAGGGCCTGATCTTCCCGCTGATCGTGCCCATGATCGGCGTGCTGACGGCGATCATCGGCATCTTCGTCACCGGGCTGCGCGACCGCGACCGCAGCGGCATGGCGGCGATCAACCGCAGCTTCTTCATCTCGGCCGGGATCTCGGCGGTACTGGTCGCCGCCGCGGCCTTCTGGTATCTGCCCAGCAGCTTCGGCGCCCTGTCGGGCTCGACCGTCACCTCCGACGCCGACCCGCGCCTGATCGCGGTGGGCGCGGTGCTGATCGGCCTGGTCCTGGCCAGCGCCATCCAGCTGCTGACCGGCTACTTCACCGAGACCAACCGCCGTCCGGTGCGCGAGATCGGCGAGAGCTCGGCCACCGGGCCGGCCACCGTCATCCTCGCCGGCATCAGCGTCGGCCTGGAGTCGGCCGTCTACTCGGCGCTGATCATCGGCGGCGCGGTCTACGGGGCGTTCCTGCTCGGGTTCGGGAACGTCACGATCGCGCTGTTCGCGGTGGCCCTGGCCGGCACCGGCCTGCTGACCACGGTCGGCGTCATCGTCTCCATGGACACCTTCGGCCCGGTCTCCGACAACGCGCAGGGCATCGCCGAGATGTCCGGCGACGTCGAGGGCGAGGGCGCGCGGGTGCTCACCAGCCTCGACGCCGTCGGCAACACCACCAAGGCCATCACCAAGGGCATCGCCATCGCCACGGCCGTGCTGGCGGCGACGGCGCTGTTCGGCGCGTTCCGCACGGCGGTGGAGGACCAGCTCTCCAAGGCCGGCCAGGACATCAAGGCGGCGCTGGGCGCCTTCTCCACCTTCAGCCTCAGCATCGACCAGCCCAACGTGCTGGTGGGGCTGATCGTCGGCGCCGCGGTGGTGTTCCTGTTCTCCGGCCTGGCGATCTCGGCGGTCGGCCGCGCGGCCATGCGGGTGGTCTTCGAGGTACGCGACCAGTTCCGCAACAAGCCGGGCATCATGGACGGCACCGAGAAGCCCGAGTACGGCCGCGTCGTGGACATCTGCACCCGCGACTCGCTCCGCGAGCTGGCCACGCCCGGCCTGCTGGCGGTGATGACCCCGATCGCGGTCGGGTTCGCGCTCGGCTACGCGCCGCTCGGCGCGTTCCTGGCCGGCGCGATCGCCTGCGGCACCCTGATGGCCGTCTTCCTGGCCAACTCCGGTGGCGCCTGGGACAACGCCAAGAAGCTGGTCGAGGACGGGCACCACGGCGGCAAGGGCTCCGAGGCCCACGCCGCCACGGTCATCGGCGACACGGTCGGCGACCCGTTCAAGGACACCGCGGGCCCGGCCATCAACCCGCTGATCAAGGTGATGAACCTGGTGGCGCTGCTGGTCGCGCCGGCCGTCGTCCTGTACGCGGGCAACGCCGCGCTGCGGGTCGGCATCACGGTGGTGGCGGTGGCGGTGGTCGTGGCGGCCATCGTCGTCTCCAAGCGCAGGTCGGTGACGAGCGAGCCGGCCAACAACGACCGCGAGCACGAGCCCGTGGCCTCGTAACGACCGATCGACGAGACGCCCGTCCCGGCCAGGGGCGGGCGTCTTCGCATGCGGGTGGGTGGCTGACGCGGGCACGGCGGGGGTGCGGTGGGAAACTGGGCGGGTGGAAGAGGACAACCGGCCCTCGGGCGGGAAGACGCTGGGCCTGATCCTGCTGGCGATGCTGGTCATCCTGGGCGTGATCATCGGGCTCGGGATCTGGGCGTCGAAGGGATGACGTGCCGGGTGATGATGTGTCGCGTGATGACGTGCCGCGTGATGACGTGCCGCGTGATGACGTGCCGGGTGGGGACGTGTCGCGTGATGACGTGTCGAGGGGATGACGTGCCGAGGTGATGACGTGATGCGGACCCTGATACTGCTCCGCCATGCCAAGGCCGCGCAGGTGCCCGGTCTGGCCGACCGCGAACGTCCGCTGACCGAGCGCGGCGAGCGGGACGCCGGTCGGGCCGGCGACGAGATCAGGGCGGCCGGGCTGACCCCCGACGCGGTGCTCTGCTCACCGGCGCTGCGGACCAGGCGCACCGCCGAGCTGGCCTTCCCGGGCATGGAGATCAGCTACGAACGCGACATCTACCAGGCATATCCCGAAGAACTGCTCGAACTGCTCCGCAGGACCGACCCGGAGCTGGGCACGGTCGTGTTGTGCGGGCACAATCCCGCGGTGCACGAGCTGGCCCTGCAACTGGGCGGCGGCGACTACGGCTTCCGTCCGGGGGCGTTCGCGGTGATCCAGGTGGAGGCGGCGTGGGTAGACCTGTGGCCGGGGGAGGGATGCCTGGTCACGCACTGGGATCCCAAGGAGCACTGACCGGGGACGACGCCTATGCGGGGGGCCGCCAGAGCGCTGCGTGACGGCTTCTCGCTGCCCGCGCGCCCGCCCTGGGGGTACGGGCTGCTGTGCGGGCTCGCGGTGGCCGGGCCGCTGCTGGCCGGGGTGCTGGCGGGCCGGCCGCAGTCGGGGGCGTTCCTGGCCCTCGGGGCCTACCTGACGGCCTTCGGTGACATGTACGGGCAGCCGTACGCGGCACGGGCGCGGTCCATGGCGATCAAGATCGTGCTGATCGCCGGCGGCTGCTGGCTGGGCCTGTACCTGGCGGACCGGCCCTGGTGGGCGGTGCTGGCGCTCGGAGCGGTCGCCGCGGCGGGCGGCCGGTGGCGTACGGTCGGGACGCCGCCCGCGTTCGCCCTGGTCACCGGGTTCTACCTGGCGGTGCCCGCGGGATTCGGCCCGCCCGAGCTGATGGTGCTCGGCGGCCTGCTGTACGCCGTGCTCGCCCTGGCCCTGTGGCCGTTGCGCCGGTTCGACCCGCTGGCGACGGCGCTGGGCGAGGCCGTCCGCGCCGTGGCCGGGCTGCTCGACGGGCTCGCCGGCGACGACTGGGACGACCGCAGGGAACGCGCGTCCAAGGCCCTGGATACGGCGGCCACGGCGTCGGCGTCGTTCGAGAGCATGGACGCGGCCGGCCGGTCCGCCGACGCGTACGTCGAGGCGCTGGTCCGGATCTTCCACGAGACGGTGGCGCTGCGCGCCCTGCGCGCGGCGGCCCCGGACGAGCAGGACGGGATCGACGACGTGGCCACGACGCTGGCCGCGGACCTGCGGGAGGCCGCCGACGGGCGGCGGGCCGGGGTGGTGGAGGCGCTGGCCGTCACCGCCGACTACGCCGAGCGCCTGGGCGCGCGCGAGCCGGGCGCCGACCCGGCGGCGCTGCGCAGCGCCGCGGTGCTCGGGCAGGCCCGGCGCTGCCTGGACCGGATCGCGGTGGGGGTGCGCACAGTCGGCCTCCTGGCCGCCCGGCACGTGCCACCGGCCGGCCGCGGGCTGCTGCCCGGGAAGTCTGCGGCGGGGCGCGGGCTGTTCGCGCGGGTGCCGTGGAAGCCGCCGCCGGGCGGTTCGGGGACCGAGCACGCCGGGCGGCTGGGGCTCACCGCCGCCGTGGCGATGGCGCTGATGCTGGGCGTGCACGAGCAGTACGGCAAATGGTTCGTGTTCACCGTGCTGCTGGCGGTGCGGCCCACCTACGGGGACACCGTCGAGCGGGTGGTGCTGCGGGTGGCCGGGACCGTGGCGGGGGCCGCGGGGGCGGCGCTGATCCTGGCGGCGGTGCCGGGGCCGTACACGATCGTGGGGACGGTGCTGGTGTTCGGCACGCTCGGGTTCACCCTGCGCGAGGTGAGCTTCGGCTACTGGTCGATCTTCGCGACGCCGCTGGCCATGATGCTCACCGACTTCTCGACCCGGCTCGACTGGAAGGCGGCGGGGATCAGGGTGGCGCTCACCGCGGGCGGCGGCGTGCTGGCGCTGGCGGCGGCCCGGCTGCTGTGGCCGCGCGGCCAGGCGGGACGGCTCCGCGGCCTGGCCGCCGAGCTGCTGCGCGAGCACGCCTGCCTCGTCCGCGCGCTGGCCGAAGGCGACCTGGACCGGCTGCCCGACCGTACGGAGTCCGCCGGGACGGCGGCCGACCGGCTGCGCGAGTCGCTGGACAAGCTGGACAAAGAGCCGGGCGGCAGGGCGCCGGCCGAGCTGCGGACCGCGCTGACGCTGGCCAGGAAGCTCAGGGACGACGCGATCCTGCTCGGCGCCGTGCTGCGCGGGGCCGAGCCCGGCTCGGACGCCACCGCCGGCGTGCTGGACGCGGTGGCCGACCGCCTGGACGCCGTGGGGCAGGCCGTGCGGGAGGGTGAGCCGCCGCCCGCCGCCGACGCGTTCGAGTCGCAGCTCGACGAGGTGGCGCGGGAGGTCAGCTCGCTGATGGAGGAGGCGGCGGCGGGGGAGGGCACGGCCGTGCGCAGGCGGCTGCGGCACGCGGTGACCGCCCACCCGGCGCTCAGGTCGCTCTGCAAGGACGCGCTCGACCTGGCCGCCGAGGTCACCGCCCGGTTCAGGACGTGAGCACGCCGTCCTCGGCGTCGGCGGCCTCGACCTCGTCCCTGGAGATGCCCAGGAGGTAGAGGATCGAGTCGAGGTAGGGCGTGTTGACCGCGGTGTCGGCCGCCTGCCGGACGACGGGCTTGGCGTTGAAGGCGATGCCCAGCCCGGCCGCGGCGATCATGTCGAGGTCGTTGGCGCCGTCGCCGATGGCCACCGTCTGGGAGATGGGCAGCCTGGCCTCCCTGGCGAACCGCTCCAGCGCGCGGGCCTTGCCCGGCCGGTCGACGATCTCGCCGACGACCCGCCCGGTGAGCTTCCCGTCGATGACCTCCAGGACGTTCGCCGCCGAGTAGTCGATGCCCAGCTCCTCGACCAGGGCGTCGGTGATCTGGGTGAAGCCGCCGCTGACGATGGCGAAGCGGTAGTCGAGGCGCTTGAGCGTACGGACGAGGGTGCGGGCGCCCGGGGTGAGCACGACCTCCTGGCGCACCTGCTCGAACACCTCGGCCGGCAGCCCTTCGAGCAGCGCGACCCGGCGGCGCAGCGACTCGGCGAAGTCGAGCTCGCCGCGCATGGCCTGCTCGGTGACCCGGGCGACCTCGTCGAGGCAGCCGGCGTGCGCGGCCAGCAGCTCGATGACCTCGCCCTGGATGAGGGTGGAGTCGACGTCCATGACGATGAGCCGCTTGGCCCGGCGGGACAGGCCGGTGCGCTGGACGGCGACGTCGACCTCCTGGGCGGCGGCCTCGGCGGCCAGCTCGACGCGCAGGGCGGTCGGGTTGGCGCCGGAGACCGACAGCTCGATGCAGGTGACGGGCCACTGGGCGAGGCGTTCGATGCGGTCGATGTTGGCGCCGGCGGCGGCGATGCGGCCGGCGATGCCCGCGATGGCGGCGGGCTGGAGGGTGGCGCCCAGCACGCTGACCGACAGGCGGCCGCGGCGGCGCTGTTCCTTGGCCTGGGAGCCGGTGGATAGCTCGACCTCCATCCCGAGGTCTTCGGCCACCCGTTCGACGGCGGTCCACATCGCGCCGAGGGTGGTGCCCGTGCCGGTGGACGGGCCGCCGGCGTACGCGACGAGCACGCCGAGCGTGAGCCTGCCGCGGATGACGACCTGTTCGATGTCCGCGACCGTCACCGGGAACCCGGACAGCACGGAGAAGAGCCTGGAGGTGACACCGGGCCGGTCGGGGCCGGTCAGGGTGATCAGGAGGGTGCGCTGGTCCACATCCAGCCACGGTACTGCGCCCGGTCCGGTGCCCGCGCAGCAGGCTCGCCATTCGGACACGGGCGCAGCGGCCGCGGGACTAGCGGACGATCTTCGTGTTGGCGGTCTTGGCGTAGCCGTGCTCAGGGATGCCGAGGCGCTCGAGCTCCTCCTGGGCCAGGGACCACGTGCCCTTCTCCTGGTCCCACATGCCCTGCTGGACGTCGTACGTGACCACGCCGAGGGTCGCCTTCTGCGTGCCCGCGGCGCTCTTCTTCAGCTTGGCGTAGAACTCGAGGCGGACCCAGTCGTCCTTCTCCAGGACGTAGGGGACGCTGCAGTACAGGGCGCGGCCGTCGAGGGCGCAGACGGTGCCCTTGGGGGCGCGGTAGCGGATCTTCCGGAGGTCCACGCCCTTCGGGAACTGGCCGCCGACGAACCAGGCGTCGGCCGAGTACGGGCCGGTGTTGGTCGCCTGGAGGCTGTACTTGATCTGGCCGCCGGCCTTGGCGGTCTTGGACGCCTTCAACTTGATGTCGAAGACCGCGAAGGGGGCGTCGGCGGCCTTGGCGGTGTGGGCGGCGGTGGTCGTCGTGGCGGATGCGGGAACCGCCGGGACAATCAGCGCACCGGCCAGCAAAGCCAGCGAGGCGACCTTAGTGAGGGAGTTGCGCATTAACGTCTCCGGAGAGGAAGTGGCACGGGGACGCGCATGAACAAGCCCCCGTAAATGTCGGCTGTTCCTATCACGAGGGCAAAATCCGTGTAAAGCTTATTTATCCAGAATCAAGTGCGTGTCGCCGAACTCGTGCCACAGATATCCCTTCCGCAGCGCCTCTTCGTACGCGCGGGCCAGCGACTTCTCGCCGGCGATCGCCGTCAGCATGAGCAGGTGGCTGGAGCGAGGTTCGTGCAGGCCGGTGATGAGCCCGGTGACCGCCCGTACGCCGACGGCCGGGGTGACCACGTGGCCGGTCCAGCCGGAGGCGGCGCCGACCAGGCCGTCCGGGCCCACGGCGGTCTCCAGGGCGCGCACGACGGTCGTCCCCGCGGCGATCACCCGGCCGCCGTTCCGCCGGGTCAGGTTGACCAGCCGGGCGGTGGCGGCGGGCACCTCGTACCGCTCGGAGTAGGGCCGCTCGTCCTTCTCCGGCGAGGCCACGCCGGTGTGCAGCGTGACGGGCGCGATCGTCACGCCCCGCGAGACCAGCGCGGTGACCAGCTCGGAGGTGAACGGCCGGGCCGCGCTCGGCATCTCGGCGCTGCCCGGCACGGTGGCGAACACCGTCTGGTAGGCGTCGATGGGCCAGTCGGCCGGCACGTACGAGTAGCGGATCGGACGGCCGTGCTCGCGCAGGTACGGCAGCACGTCCTGGTCCAGCCGCGCCCGCCACAGCCGCGGCGTCTCCCGTTCGATCAGCCGCAGCGTGGCCCGGCCGGGCAGCGGCAGCCACTCGCCCGGCTCGCCGCCCCCGTACGGCTCGGACGCCTTGGCCGTCCTGCGGCGCAGTTCGACCAGCCAGGTGCCGTCCTCGCGGGCGGTGGAGAAGTGCACCGCGAGCCGGTCGAGGCGGACCGCCGCGGGCAGCGTCGCCGAGTTGTTGACCACGATCAGGTCGCCGGGATCGAGCAGTCCGGGCAGGTCGCCGAACCGGTGGTGGGCGGGCTCGGCCTCGCCGCGCGAGACCATCAGGCGCACCGCGTCCCTGGCCAGCCCGCGCGCCTCGGGCGGCTCGTGGGCCGACAGGTCGTCGGGCAGCGCGAAGTCCAGCAGCGCCGTCATTGCAGGCTCACCTTCCCGCCGGCCGGCCGGGACGTGACCAGGTCGCGCAGCGCCGCGGCCACCTTGGCGGGGTCGGTGGCCGCCGACGCCTCCTCCACCCCGACGGCGTCGGCGAGCATGCGGGTGTTCATCTCGCCGGGATCGGCCCACCAGACCCGCAGGGCGGGCTCCTCGGCGGCCAGCACGTTCGACAGCTGCTCCAGGGCGGCCTTGGTCGCGCCGTAGCCGCCCCAGCCCGCGTAGGCGCCGGTGGCGGCGTCGGAGGTGATGTTGACCACGGCCCCGCCGGCCGCGCGCAGGGCGGGCAGCGTGGCCTGGATGAGCGCGAGCGGCGCGGTCACGTTCGTCTCCAGCAGGACCCGGAACGCCTCCAGCGGGTAGCCCGCCAGCGGCGGCAGCGGGGTCACCCCGAGGTCGCTGGCGTTGTTGACCAGGAGGTCCAGCTCGGGCACGGCCCGTCCCAGCCGTGCGATGTGCTCGGGGTCGGTCACGTCGCCGGGGATCGCGGTGGCGCCCAGCTCGTCGGCGATCCGGCGCAGCTCGTCCGCGCCGCGGGCGGTGAGCACGAGGTTCCAGCCCGCCTCCGACAGGGACCTCGCCAGGGCGAGGCCGAGGCCGCGGGAGGCGCCGGTGATGAGAGCGGTGTTCGTCATGACATCGACGCTAGGATCGGCGCGCCGCGCCGGCATCGGGCGCAGGGCCCGCTCCCGCCTGGGCACATCGTCCTAGGACTCCGCCCCTGGAGCGGCACCCTAGAGTGGGTCCGTGAGCTCATCGGACCGGGACGAGATCCTGCAGGCGGTGAGTTCCGCCGTGCTCGCGGTCACCCGCCATCTGTCGGTCCGCGAGGTGCTCCAGGTCATCGTACGGTCGGCGCAGCGTCTCCTCGACGCCCGCTACGCCGCGCTCGGCGTGCCCGACGACGACGGCTCGTTCGCCGAGTTCGTCGCCGAGGGCCTCACCGACAAGCAGTGGGATGCCATCGGCCCGCTGCCCAGGCAGCACGGCATGCTCGGCGCGATGCTCCGCGAAGGCACCCCGGCCCGGCTGCCCGACCTGCGGGAGGACCCGCGGTTCGAGTGGTGGCCGAAGGCGCACCCGGTGATGAAGGACTTCCTCGGCGTGCCGATCCGCGACGCCGACCAGGTGATCGGCATCATCTTCCTGGCCAACAAGCGCACCCCCGGCGGGTTCACGCAGGAGGACCAGGAGCTGCTGACGCTGTTCGCCGCGCACGCCGCCATCGCGCTCACCAACGCCAGGCTCTACGAGCGCGGGCGCGAGCTGGCCATGCTGGAGGAGCGCAACCGGGTGGCCCGCGAGCTGCACGACGCGGTCACCCAGAAGCTGTTCTCGCTCCGGCTGACCGCCCAGGCCGCCGCCACCATGCTGGACAAGGCCCCCGAGAAGGCGCACGCCGAGCTCGAACGCGTCCAGCGGCTGGCCGGGGAGGCGCTGTCGGAGCTGCGCGCGGTGATCGTCGAGCTGCGTCCGGCCGAGCTCGACCGCCACGGGCTCGCCGAGACGTTGCGCAAGCACGTGCGCATGCTCGACCGGCTCCACCCCTCGCTGGTCACCTTCGAGTGCGACGAGCTGCCGCCGCTCGACTCGGCGGTGGAGGTGGCGGTGCTGCGGGTGGCCCAGGAGGCGCTGCACAACGCGCTCAGGCATTCCGGGGCCTCGCGGGTGTCCGTGCGCCTGGTCCTCGACGGGGGGACGCTGGCGCTGACCGTCCACGACGACGGCGACGGCTTCGAGCAGGGCGAGTCGCACGGCCTCGGCCTGGTGTCGATGCGCGACCGGGCGGAGTCGGTCGGCGGGGCGATGACGGTCTCCTCGGCCCCCGGCCAGGGGACCACCGTACGCGTGGAGGTGGGCGTGTGATCCGGGTGCTGATCGCCGACGATCATCCGGTGGTCCGGCAGGGGCTGCGGACCTTCCTCGACCTCCAGGACGACATCACCGTCGTCGGCGAGGCGGCCGACGGCGCGCAGGCCGTCGAGCTGGTCGGCGAGCTGACGCCCGACGTGCTGCTGCTCGACCTGAAGATGCCGGTGCTCGACGGGCTCGGCGCGCTGGAGCGGCTGGCCGGCTCGGCCACGCGGGTGGTGGTGCTGACGTCCGTGAGCGACCGGTCCGACGTGGGCCCGGCGATGCGGGCGGGCGCCGCGGGCTTCCTCTACAAGGACGTCGATCCGTCCGCGCTGGTCCAGGCCGTGCGGGCGGTGCACAACGGTCAGGTGCTGCTCGCGCCGGAGGCGGCCGAGGCGATGTTGTCCGCCCCGGCGCCCGTGGCCGCCGTGCCGGGGCCGGCGCCGCTGACCGAGCGCGAGCGGGAGGTGCTCGCGCTGATCGCGGCCGGGCGGTCCAACAGGGAGATCGCGCGCAGCCTCGCCGTCGCGGAGAAGACGGTCAAGACCCACGTGTCGAACGTGCTGATGAAGCTGGGCGTCCAGGACCGGACCCAGGCCGCGCTGTACGCCGTGCGGCACGGCCTGGCCTGATCAGCCGGTCAGGTGTCCTTCTTCTTGTTGGACTCCTCGTGGCTGGCCGGCGGGTTGTACTCCTTGACGGGCGGCGGCGGCGTCCAGTGCTTGGTGGGCTTGCGCGGCGGGACCACGATCTTGGTCTTGGCCGTCCTGAGCCAGGAGTAGCCCTTGATGCCGAGGCGCTTGAGCTCTTCCTTGTCGATGTTCTCCATGCCCTGGTCGACGTCGTACGCGATGACGCCGAGCTTGGCGACGGCCACGCCCCTGGTGCCCTTCTTCAGGGTGACCTGGAAGTTCAGCCAGTCCGTCTTGCCCTTCGGCAGGACGAATTTGCCCCAGCACCAGAACCAGCGGCCCTCCCAGGTGCACTTCGTGCCCTTCGACGCCCCCCAGCGCAGCGTGGGCACCACGCCCTTGGGCACCTGTCCGCCGATCCAGTAATAGTCGGCGTAGTACGGCCCCAGATTCTTCGCTTTGAGGTAGTAAGTAATCTTTCCGCCGCTTCTGGTGCGGTTGTTGTACTTCACGGAGATCTTGAAGTTCGAGAACGGCTTGGCCCTGGCGGCGACGGCCCGCGTCGTCGTCACAGTCGTGGCGGTCGTCGTGGTGGTGATGGCCTCTGCCTGGGCCGGGGCCACCAACGGCACGGCGGCCAGGCCGCTGACTAAGAACAGGCTGAAGCTCTTGCGCATGTGACGGCTCCCCGTACGGTGCTGGAAATCCCCGATCTTCTCCGTGATTATTGCGTAGGGCAAATTTTTCGCAAAGAGCGATGATCTTTCGTGACTTGGGATGACTTGCGGGCTTTTCGCATGGTTCATCACGCTTCGATCGGGGGTCTCAGCGCAAGGGGAGGACCAGGTGCCGGAGACGCACCCATTACAGCCCGGCGATCCGCGATCTCTGGGCGCCTACCGGCTGCTGGAGCGCCTCGGCAAGGGGGCCCAGGGGGTCGTCTTCAAGGCGGCGGGGCCCGACGGGCGGCTCGTCGCGATCAAGCTGCTGAACACGCTGCTCGACCGGCCCGGACTCGACGGTGAACGGTTCCTGCGCGAGGTCGCCGCCGCGCGCCGGGTCGCCCAGTTCTGCACCGCGCAGGTGCTGGGGGCCAACCTGGACGGCGAGCAGCCGTACATCGTGAGCGAGTTGGTCGAGGGGGTGTCGCTCCAGGTCGTGGTGCGGCGGGAGGGGCCGCGCCAGGGCGGGGCGCTGTACCGGCTGGCCGTCGGCACCGTCACCGCGCTGGCCGCCATCCACCGGGCCGGGATCGTCCACAGGGACTTCAAGCCGAGCAACGTGCTGCTGGGGCCCGACGGGCCGCGCGTGATCGACTTCGGCATCGCCAGGGCGCTGGACTCGGCGATGACGATCAGCAGCGGCGTGGTCGGGACGCCGGCGTACATGTCGCCCGAGCAGATCTCGGGCGAGCGGGTGGGGCCCGCCGGCGACATGTTCAGCTGGGCGCTCACCATGCTGTACGCCGCCACCGGGCGGCCCGCGTTCGGCCAGGACAGCCTGCCCGCGGTCATCTACCGGGTGATGAACGAGGAGCCGGACCTGTCGGCGCTGCCCGGCGAGCTGCGGCCGTTGGTGCAGGCGTGCCTGAGCAAGCGCGCCGAGGACCGGCCCACGGCGGCGGACGCGCTGTTCGCCCTGCTGGAGAACCAGGGGGCGGCGGCCGAGCGGGACGCCGAGGTCGCCCTCAACACCGGCTCCCAGCTCGCCGCCGACCACCCCCACCCCGCCGCCGACGGCCCCGCCCCTTCGAGTCCGCCGCCTTCGGGCCCACCGCCTTCGGTCCCGCCGCCTTTGGGTCCGCCGCCATCGGGCCCGATCCCTTCGGGCCCGTTCCCTTCGGGTTCCCGGCCCTCGGGCGCCGGGCCGGCCGGTCCCGCGCCCGCCGGGGGCGTGAAGGCTCCGGGACCGGTTGGGGCGCCGGGACCGTTCGGGGTTCCGAGGCCGCAGGGGGCGCCCGCGCCGACCGGGTGGGCCAATCCGTCCGGGGCGTCCGGAGGGCCGGGGACGGGCGGGGGGCAGGAGGGGGTCACGCGAAACGTCCGGCAGGCGCCTGCCGGACCCTACGGGCAGCCGCCGCGGCTTCCGCCGCCGTACCCCATGGGGCCGCGGCAGGCGCCGGCCGGGAGCGGCAACGACGCGTTCTTCAGGCACGCCCCCGCCGTCGAGCCGCCCGGTGAGGTCAAGGCCAGGCGCAGGCGCGCGATCATGGTGTCCAGTGCGCTCGCCGTGGCGCTCGCGCTGGCCGGCGGCGTGCTGTTCCTGGGGCCGAGGATGTTCGGCGCGGAAACCCGGCCGAGTTCGGGCGCGGCGGCCGAGGCCACCACGTCGCTGGCCCCGAGCCCCGGTCTGCCCACCGTCCAGCCCACCGTCCAGCCCACGGCGACGCTGCCCGCCACCGCCACCCCGCCGTCCACGCCGGCCCCGAGCCCCACCGTCACCCCCACGCCCACACAGACGGTCGCGCCGCCGCAGTTCGTCGCCGCCCTCGGCAAGCAGGACGGCAAGTCGCTCAAGGGCCACACCAAGGGCGTCCAGACGATCTCCGCCCTGTCCCTGGGCGACGGCAGGACCTGGCTGGTCTCCGGCGGCCAGGACGGCCGCGTCCGCCTGTGGGACCTGGGCAGGCACAAGCCGCTGGCCGCCATGAGGGGCCACAGCGAGGAGGTGTACGCCGTGGCCGCCGTCATGATGGGCAAGACCCCCATGGCGGTGTCCGGGGGGTACGACGGCAGCGTCCGCCTGTGGAACCTCAAGACGCGCAAGGGCAAGGTCCTCGGCTGGCACGGTGACGCCGTCTACTCGGTCGCGCTGACCAAGGCGGGCGGCAAGTGGATCGCCGTGACCGGGGACGCCGACGGCTGGCTGCGCTTCTGGGACCTGAAGAGGCGCAAGGCCACCGGCAGGGCCGTCAAGGCCCACCGCACCTCCGTGAACTGGCTCAACGCCACCCACCTCGGCGACCGCGCGATCGTCGTCTCGGCTGGCGAGGACGCGACCCTGCGCCTGTGGGACGTGGCCCGCCACAAGCGGTACGGAAAGGCGTACAAGGGGCACGCGAAGGGCGTGTACGCGGTGACCACCGGCAGGCTCGGAGACCGGACGGTGGTCGCGTCCGGCGGCAAGGACCGGAAGATCCGGATCTGGGACCCGAAGACCGGCAAGACGATCGGCTCGCCCCTGTCCGGCCACAAGAAGATCATCTACTCCTTGTCCTTCGGCACGCTGGGCGGCCGCACGGTCCTGCTGTCCGGCTCGACCGACGGGACCATCCGCCTCTGGGACCCCGACACCCACAAGCCTCTGGGCAAACCGGTCAAGGCCCACAAACGCGGCGTGTACGCGGTCGGGATCGTCCCCTCGGACGGCGGCCCGGTCGTCGTGTCGGCCGGCAAGGACAAGGTCATCCGCGTCTGGAAGCCGAAGGAGGAGGCCGGGTCCTGAGCCGCCTACGAGTGGCGTACCGGCTCGAAGATGGCGTGATGGGCGGCCACCAGGGCGCGGCGGACGGCCCGGTCGAGCTCGCGCAGGGCCGTGGCCCTGGCCGCGACCTGGGTCGAGGTGAGCCCGCGGTCGTCGGCCAGGACGAGGACGGCGGCCAGCCGGGTGGCCAGCGTGGAGACGCGGTGGGCGCGGGCCGGGTAGCCGGGGGCCAGCTCGCCGCCGCCCTGGGACCGGTCGGGCCGGGCCTGGGCCGGGCCTTCGACGCCGGTCAGCGCCTCGGTGGCGGCGCGCATGGCCGACGACAGCTCGTGCTCGGCCTCGGCCAGCGAGGGCAGGTCCTGGCGTACGGGCCCGGCGTCGTGCACCTCCAGACGGGTCCCCACGTAGGAGGAGCCGCGCCGGTCGGGGACGGGCACCAGGCCGAGCCGCCGGTCGCGCAGCACGGCGACCGCGGCCTGCCCGGCGTCGACGGCGGAGGAGTTGAACGTCGCCGGCCCGGACAGCCCCAGCGGGTCGCCGGGCGCGGGAAGGGCGAGCCGGAACTCGTGCAGGCCGTCGGACCGCAGGTTTGCGAGGTATTTACGCAGCGGCACGTCACCGGCGACGACGGGCCCCGCGACGGCTTCCACGTGGTCAGCCGCCTCGTCGAGGCCGACGTGACCGGAGAGCCACGCGTTGCCCCAGGCGACGAGCGAGGGACAGACAGGTGATTCAGGGTGCACCGATCCACGATAAGCGCTCGCCCTGCAATAGGTTTGTCCCCAGGGTGACTCCAAAGGTCCCCAGGGTGTCTCCAAAGGAGGGAACGGGGATGGGTGGTCAGGTGCTGCGGCTCCAGGACGTCGCCGTCAGGCGCGACGGAGCGGCCCTGCTGCGCGGCATCGACTGGACGGTCAACGAGGACGAGCGCTGGGTCGTCATCGGTCCCAACGGCGCGGGCAAGACCACGTTGTTGCAGGTCGCCGCGACGTTGCTCTATCCGACCGAGGGCGTGGTCGAGGTGCTGGGGGAGCGGCTGGGGCAGACCGACGTGTTCGACCTGCGGCCGCGCATCGGGCTGGCGAGCGCCGCGCTGGCCGAGCGCATCCCGCCGGAGGAGAAGGTCATCGACCTCGTCCTGACCGCCTCGTACGCCATCATGGGCCGCTGGACGGAGGAGTACGACTCCAACGACGTGACCAGGGCCGTCGAGCTGATCGACATGATGGGCGCGGCCCACCTGATCAGGCGGCGGTTCGGCACCCTGTCGGAGGGCGAGCGCAAGCGGGTGCAGATCGCCCGCGCGCTCATGCCCGACCCCGAGATGCTCCTGCTCGACGAGCCGGCCGCCGGCCTCGACCTGGGCGGCAGGGAAGACCTGGTGCGCCGGCTGTCGGCGCTGGCCGGCGACTACCGCTCGCCGACGCTGGTGCTGGTGACGCATCACGTCGAGGAGGTGCCGAGCGGGTTCACGCACGGCCTGCTGCTGCGGCACGGGTCCGTGGTGGCGCAGGGGCCGCTCGACCACGTGATGACGGCCGACAACCTCTCCCGTACGTTCGGGGTGCCGCTGACGCTGGACCGGAGCGCCGAGGGCCGCTGGTACGCCAGGGCACACTGACCTCACTGGATCACCATTTATGCGGATATCGGTCGCCTAAAGGTGAAACGAAATATCATGCACCGAGTCGGTCCCCTCGACTCCGGAGCTTCGCCATGTCGACCGAGCAGCTCGTCGTCGCCCTCGTCGTGGTCGCGGCGATGGGCTTCGTGGTGGCCCGCAGCATCCGCATCATCCCGCAGGCCACGGCCGCCGTCATCGAACGGCTGGGGCGCTACCACCGCACGCTGACGCCCGGCCTCAACATGGTGGTTCCGTTCGTCGACCGCATCAAAGACCTGATCGACCTGCGGGAACAGGTGGTCTCGTTCCCGCCGCAGCCGGTGATCACGTCCGACAACCTGGTGGTGTCGATCGACACGGTGATCTACTTCCAGGTCACCAACCCCAAGGCGGCCACGTACGAGATCGCGAACTTCCTGATCGGCGTCGAGCAGCTCACCGTCACCACGCTGCGCAACGTGGTCGGCGGCATGGACCTGGAACGCACGCTGACCTCGCGCGAGGAGATCAACACCGAGCTGCGCGGCAGCCTCGACGAGGCCACCGGCAAGTGGGGCATCCGGGTCAACCGGGTCGAGCTGAAGGCCATCGACCCGCCCGTCTCCATCCAGGACTCGATGGAGAAGCAGATGCGCGCCGACCGGGACAAGCGCGCCGCCGTGCTGGCCGCCGAGGGCCAGCGCCAGGCGGCGATCCTGGCCGCCGAGGGCGACAAGCAGGCCGCCGTGCTGCGCGCCAGGGGCGAGGCGGAGGCGGCCGTGCTGCGGGCGCAGGCGGACGCCGAGGCCCAGGCCATGCGCGCCAAGGGCCAGGCGGACGCGATCGGCATGGTCTTCAAGGCCATCCACGACGGGAAGCCCGACCAGCGGCTGCTGGCCTACCAGTACCTCCAGACCCTGCCCGAGATCGCCAAGGGCGACGCCAACAAGGTCTGGATCGTGCCCTCGGAGCTGGGCAAGGTGCTGGAAGGGCTGGGCGGGCTGTTCGCCCCGCCCGCGCCGAAGAACCCCGAAGGATAACTCAAACACATGTGCGGATAAATACCGGCCTAAGTGGGTATAAATCAGTACATGAAGGGTGATCGGGTGGAGATCGTCATCGACGCGGGCGGCTCCCCGCGAACCTACGAGGTCACGGCCACCCGCGCGGGCCGGCGCGTCGAGGTGGCCAACCGGCGCGGGCTGGTGGAGGTGAGCGAGGTCACCCGGAGCGGCACGCCGGTACGCACGGCCCGTTTCATGTCCAGCCGGATCCTCGCCCTCGTGGAGCATCCGGCCGACGAAGCCGCCGGGGACGACTAGCGGAAGTCCGCCACGTGGTCCTCGGCCCACTGGCGGAAGGTCAGCGCGGGCCGGCCGAGCAGCCGCTCCACCGTGTCGGTCACCCGCTCGGGGTGGTCCACCGCCGCCCCCCAGCCCTTCAGCGCGGCCTCCACGAACCCGGGATCGCCCCAGGCGGCCGTCAGGTGCTCGCGGGCCTCGTCCAGCGGCTGCTCCTCCCAGCGCACTTCGTGCCCGGCCACCTCGCCGATGATCCGCACCTGTTCGGCCTGGGTGAGCTGCTCGGGGCCGGAGAGCACGTACTTGCCGCCCGTGTGCCCGGCCGAGGTGAGCACGTGCGCGGCCACCGCGGCGATGTCCTTCTCGTGGATCAGCGCTCTGACCGCCTGCCCGAACGGCCAGCGCACGACGCCCTGCCGGATCTGGGCGGCCCAGCCCAGCGTGTTGGCGGCGAAGCCGCCGGGCCGCAGGAACGTCCAGGCCAGGCCGGAATGCCGGATCAGCCGCTCGACGCTCTGGTGGAACAGCGTCGGCTCCTCGCCGTCGGCCAGGTCCTCGACGTCGGCGGACAGGTAGACCACGCGGCGGGCGTGCCTGGCGAGGGCCGTCACCGCGCCCGCGGTCGCCGCCTCGGAGTAGCCGGGCCACAGCAGGAAGACGCTCTCGACGTCCCGCAGCGCCGGTTCAAGGGTCTCGGGCACGGTCAGGTCGCCGCGGACGGCCTCCACGCCCTCGGGGAGCCGGGCCTTGTCGGGGTTCCTGACCAGCGCCCGCACGTCCAGGCCCGCCTCCGCGAGCTGGGAGACCACATGTTTGCCCACGTTGCCGGTCGCGCCGGTCACCAGGATTTTGCTCATGGCCCCGACGGTAGGACCTCAAGTTAAGTTCAGGTCAATCCCGGCCGTACCTGGATCGTGCCGTCGCGGCGGACGCGGGTCTCGAACATGGGCGCGGGCGCGGTCGCGGGACCGTGCTTCACCGAGCCGTCGGCCAGCCGGAACGTGCTGCTGTGCCACGGGCAGACCACGCACGCCTCGCCGTCCTCCATGACCAGCCGGCCCTGGTGCAGCGGGCCGGCCAGGTGCGGGCAGCGGTCGGCCAGCACGGTCACCCCGTCGCCCTGGCGCAGCACGAAGAGCTGGATGTAGCCGAGCCGGCGCGCGACCGGCCTGCCGTCGGGCAGGTCCTTGAGCGGGCACAGGTCGTGCCAGCCCAGCGGTACGAGATGGGCGACCTGCGGCGCGTGGTTGGCCCCCGCGGCCTGGCGGTAGGCCATGTGGCCGCCGAGGTAGCCGCCCAGACCGCCCAGGCCGAGCCCGACGTAGGACAACACGCGCCCGGCCCGCTCGGCGCCGCGCAGCCGGGCCACCAGCGAGGCCGACATCAGGCCCAGGGCGGTCATGTTGGCGGCCATGTGCACGAAGCCCACGCGCTGCTGCTCGCGGTGGAGCGAGGACCAGTCGGTCAGCCCGGCCGCGGCCGTGGGCAGCGCGTTGGCGATGCCCGTGGCCAGGAGCAGCCTGCTCGCCCTGGGGTCGGCGTGGGCCAGGTCGAGCACGGCGGCCGACAGCCAGCAGCCGAGCGTGACCGTGGCCAGCGGCGGGTGCAGCGGTTTCCCCGTGGGCACGCCGTGCAGCAGGTCGCGCAGAGTGCCCTGACGCAGGCGCTCGCGGACGACCTTGGCCAGCCCCCGGATCGGTTTGTCCATCGCCTTCGACTTCTCAAGTCGATCGGCGAGGTCAACCGGACCGACGAAACCCCGCAATTGCCGACGTCTCGCTCGCACTGTCTCTTTCACGACAAGTCCCCTACCCCGGCCTTGACGGGATCACTCGGAGAGGTGTCCCCTGGCCACGGAGAGTTCTACCAGCTCCAGCGCGTACGCGCCGAGGGAGGCCGACCCTTCCTGGATGATCCGCACCTTCTCCCTGACCTCGCCGGCCGTCACCTTGAACAGCGGCCACGTGCCGCCCTCGGTGTGGTGGTTGGCCAGGATCGGCGCGAACCGGTCGAGCGCCTTGGCGAACCTGGCCTCCGGCGTCTGCCTGGCCTCGAACTCGTCCCAGAGCTCCCGCAGGCGGGCGCCCTGCTCCGCGGGGAGCAGGCCGAAGATGCGGTCGGCCGCGGCGGTCTCGGCGGCGGCCTGGGCGGCGACCGCCACGTGGTCGTAGACGAAGGTGTCGCCGGCGTCGATCTCGACCAGGTCGTGCACGAGTAACATCGCCACCACCCGCTGCAGGTCCGTTCCGGGCGGGGCGTGCTCGCCGAGGACCATCGCCAGCGTGCCCACGTACCAGGAGTGCTCGGCGGAGTTCTCCCGCCGCGACCCGTCGATCAGATGGTTGCGGCGGATGATCCGCTTCAACTTGTCGATCTCGACGGCGAACGCGATCTGGGCGTACAGGCGGTCCTCTTCTGGCGCGATAGTCACGCGCGACACCCTAATGTGCGGTGATCACCCCGGTTGGTGAAATCGTGACCGGAACTCCGTTGAACACTGCGTTACCACTTGGGATATCCAGGGCGGATTCGTCCGTCAGCACGTTCGTGTTGACACCGGCGTGTTGGGCCGCCACCTGCTGCGTGCTGCCCGCGTGCCCCCAGCCGTGCGGCAGGCTCACCACGCCCGGCATGATCGTCTCGGTGGGCTCCAGCGTCACCGTGAGACTTCCGGTGGCCGAGGTGACCACGGCCTGGCCGGCCAGGCCCAGCCTGGCCACGTCGGCGGGGTTGATCTGCAGCGTGCAGGTGTTGGTGCCGCCGACCAGCGGGCCCACGTTGTGCAGCCAGCTGTTGTTGGAGCGCAGGTGCCGCCGCCCGATCAGCACGATGTCCGGCGGCTCCGCCCCCAGCCCGTCGAGCAGGCGCTCGACGTCCTCGACGAGCTGCGGCGGGGCCAGCTCGATCACGCCGGAGGCGGTCTTCAGCACCTCGGGCAGCCGGGGCTCCAGCGGGCCGAGGTCCAGGCCGTGCGGGTGGTCGAGCAGCTTGCGCAGCGACAGGTCGCCCTTGCCGGCCCACTCGCCGTACGGGCCGAGCCTGAGCATGAGGTCCAGCCTGCGCTCGGCGCCCGTCTCGCCCTCCAGCGCGGCCCGCAGCGCGGCCACGTCGTGTCCCTCGACGCCGGAGCCGGGCGTCTGCACGGCCTTGCGCAGCATCTCGCCGATCAGGAACTCGTCCAGGTCGGCTTCCGGCCCGTCCGGACCTCCCGTCCCTTCCAGGCCGGACGCGATCACGGCCAGCCTGGCCAGGATCCGGGCCTCGCTGGGACGTCCGTCCAGCGGCAGCGCGGGCCGCGAGTACCGGGCGTAGTTGCGTACGGCGAACCCGAGCAGCGCGAAGTCGTAGTGGCCGGACTGCAGCACGCGCGGCGGCGGCAGGATCACGTGCGCGTGCCGGGTGGTCTCGTTCAGGTACGGGTCGACGCTCACCATGAAGTCGAGCCCGGCGAAGGCCGCCTCCAGCCGGTCGCCGTGCGGCGCGGACAACACCGGGTTGCCCGCGACCGTGACCAGCATCCTGACCTGGCCCTCGCCCGGCGTCTCGATCTCGTCGGCCAGCGTGGCCACCGGCAGCTCGCCGTTGGACTCGGGCAGCCCCCGCACCCGGCTGCGCCACCGGCCCACCGCGTACGGCCGCCGCCGCGCCCCGAACTCGGTGGCAGGCTTGGGGAACATGGCCCCGCCGGGCCGGTCGAGGTTGCCGGTGAGCACGTTGAGCACGTCCACGAGCCACTGGGCCAGGGTGCCGAACTCGGCCGTGCAGGTGCCCATCCGGGCGTACACGGCCGCCGTCCGCGCGCCGGCCAGCTCCCTGGCCAGCCGGACGATCGTCGCGGCCGGCACGCCGGTACGCCGGGAGACCGCCTCCGGCGGGAAGTGCTTGGCCGCCTCGCGCACCTCGGCCAGCCCGTTGACCTCGTGCCACGGCCTGGCCAGGTCCTCGGCGAACAGCGTGTGCACGATCCCGAACAGCAGGTACGCGTCCGAGCCCGGCCGGACGAAGACGTGCTCGTCGGCCAGCGCCGCCGTCCTGGTCCGGCGCGGGTCCACCACGACGAGCCTGCCGCCGCGCCGGCGCAGGGCCTTGAGCCGGCCGGAGAAGTCGGGGGCGGTGCACAGCGAGCCGTTCGACTCCAGCGGGTTGGCGCCCAGCATCAGCAGGAAGTCGGTCCGGTCCAGGTCGGGGACCGGGACGGCCAGCGGGTGGCCGAACATCAGGCCGCTGGCGACGTGCTTGGGCATCTGGTCGGCGGTGGCGGCGGTGAAGACGTTCCGGGTGCCGAGCGCCTTGACCAGCGGCCCGGCGTAGAGGCCGCCGGCCATCGTGTGGGCGTTCGGGTTGCCCAGGTAGACCGCCACCGACCGGCGTCCGTACCGCTCGGTGACGCGGGCCAGGCCCCGCCGGACGGCCTCGAACGCCTCCTCCCAGCTCGCCTCGCGCCACTGGTCGCCCTCGCGGATCAGCGGCTTGCGCAGGCGGTCGGGGTCCTCGTCGAGGCGGCCCAGGCTCGCGCCCTTGGGGCAGATGAACCCCTTGCTGAACGGGTCGTCCCGGTCGCCGCGGACGCCGGTGACGTGGCCGCCGTCGTCGAGGGTGATCGTCAGGCCGCAGACGGCCTCGCAGAGGGGACAGGTGCGGTGGACGGTCGAGGTCATCGCGACTCCTGAGTTCGCCAGGTGAACTCATCTTGGCCCGTCCCGTCCGCATGGGGAAGCCCCGGGAGCCCCCGCGGTCCCCGGGGCCGTTCCTAGGGAGATGTCCCGCTTTCCCTAGGTCATCGGACGACCTGCGGCAACGCCAGCGGCGTGCGCGGATCGTGCGGCTC
Source organism: Nonomuraea sp. NPDC001636 (assembly GCF_040298265.1). Lineage (NCBI taxonomy): Bacteria > Bacillati > Actinomycetota > Actinomycetes > Streptosporangiales > Streptosporangiaceae > Nonomuraea > Nonomuraea sp. NPDC001636. Next base: position 86,033 of record NZ_JBEOZT010000014.1, on the reverse strand, counting down.
CTCAAAGTCGGACCGCAGCGGCGTCCAGGAGCGGCCGTACAGGCGTTCCGACGGGGTGATCCAGAGCACCAGCGGGATCCGTCCCGACCGGGTGTGCATGGTCGTCTCCGGCCAGGACCAGCAGCCCCAGCGCCCCGAGCACCATGAGCTCGCTGCGGACGCGCCAGATCCGCGTCAGCGGGCCCCCGCCGCCCGCGCCCGGGAGGTCCTCGACGGCCGGGTAGGTCTGGTTGCGCGGGTTCCTCGACACGTCAGGACACCTCCTCGGGCACCCGTGACGCCACCGTGAGCTGGTCGAAGCGCGGGTCGCGGTAGGCGCGGGCGCCGAAGCCCGTCCTGGTGACCGTCCAGCCCCGGTAGATGGCGAACTCGTCCGGCTCCATGCAGATCTCGCGGTCCGTCCATGCGACCAGATCCCGGATCCGGGACTTGATTCGGCCGAGCCCCTTGGTACCTTGTGAGTACATAGAAGACCCCTTTCGCGGCATTTCCAGAGGTGGCTTCTTCGCCGGGTCGCAGATCGGGTCCCGTCCCGCCGCAGGGTGGCAGCCCATATGCGGCGAACGCGGATCCGGTCTCGGCCCGGCACTTTCTTCGTGCTCCGATGAGCGACACGCTTTTCAGGCGATGGGACGGTCCTTCCGGCAAGCGGCCTCCCTTGGCTGGACATTCGTATCCGGGACGGCTCCGTTGCCGGTGAGGCGGCCCTCGCGCGGGCGCCCGATCGTGAGCGGAGAGCCCGACGGGCGGGGCCGTTTCGGCATCCCGGCCTCCCCTCGTCGGACGAGAACCCTCCTGGCTCGATCGTCCTCCGCGTTGGATGATGCTGCAATACATCGAGCAAGGGAAGAATTAAGTTTCTTCGCAGATTGCCGTTCTAGTTGCCGTGCAACTTGCACGCATTCTGTCATGCGCACATGAGACGTCCAGGACGGCCGTAAATCCTCACCCTGACCTCTATACCTACGTGAAGCCTTGTCTTGCTCCCACGCTCTCTCCGTGAAAGCCTTCGGGCAACCCCATGCGGCAGAGTTCGTGCAAGTTGCAGTGTAAGATTGAGTGAACGGCCCACAAACCGGGTTGCCAAACGATCCGTTCCCGCCACACCTTCATTCCCGACAAGGAGAGTGGACGGTGCCATCGCAGCAGGGCAGTCCGACAGTGCGCAGGCTCCGCCTAGGCCAGGAGTTGCGCCTCCTTCGCGAACGACGGAAGTTCACCGGGGCCCGGGCGGCGCGCGAGCTCGGCTGGTCGGCCAGCAAGGTCAGCCGCATCGAAGCCGCGAAGACCATGCCCAGCGCCGCCGACATCAAGGCGTTGGGCGAGCTCTACAGCCTCGACGGCGACAGACTTGACGAACTCTTCGGCCTCCTGCGAGATGCGGAGCAGCGTGGGTGGTGGGAAGATTATGAAGACTCCCTTCCCGAGGAGTACATCAGGCTTCTCGGGCTGGAGGCGGAGGCGACGGTTCAGCGCAACTGGGAACCCCAGTTGGTGTCCGGTCTCCTCCAGACCGAGGACTACGCGCGAGAGGTCATCCTCTCCGCGCGCGGAATCGTCCGGATCACGCACAGCGGCGTGCGCAGTCGCGTCGAGGCCCGCCTCGACCGTCAGCAACGGGTTCTGCACCGGCCCGATCCCTGCCGCCTCAACGTGGTGCTCGACGAAGCGGTGCTGATGCGGCGCTTCGGGGAGCCCTCGGTCATGCGGGAGCAGATGGAACACCTCATCGAGGTCTCCCTGTTGCCGCACGTCAACGTCCGGGTGTTGCCGCTGGACTCGCTCCATCCGGTCAATACCGGGGCGTTCATTCACCTGAAGTTCACCGGTTTCGACGATGTCGTCTATTTGGAGCACTTGTACACTGCTCACTTCGTAGAGGACCTCGAACGAGTCGCCGGCTATGAGAACGCTTTTGACCACATGTGGGCAGAGGCACTCGACGAGGACGAATCCCGCGTACTCATCCAACGCAAAGCCATGTTGTGGCGGCGCTAGAACGCGCGGTCCCAGTAGGCGGGCAATGGGGCCCTGCCTATACCTTTTGGGGAGAAAATGCACACCACTACGATCCCGAACTGGCGGAAGAGCACCTTCTGCAATGGAGCGACCGCTTGTGTCGAGGTCGCCCCTCTGGCAGACGGTAACGTCGCCCTGCGGGACAGCAAGGTTGAGGACGGCCCCGTGCTCGTCTTCACGCCGTCCGAATGGGCCGCCTTCACCGCAGGGGTGCGTGACGGCGAGTTCGACCTGCAGACCCTGGCCTCCGCCGCCGGGTGAGCAAGCGGCCCTGACGAGTTGGCGACACAACCTTCAGGGCCGCCCATGACGAGGACCGGTCCGAGTGCGCCGGCTCGTCCCGCCTCGTAAGTTGTCCCAGATCCGGCCCCCAGCCGCCGCCGCAGCGTTCAGCGCGGCAGGACGAGCGGGGCCGACGAGCAAGTGATCCGGCCCTGATGTCCTGCTCTGCCGCCAGGCGTCGTCGATCGCGTCGACGAATCGCAGGGCGGCTTTGTCGTCCGCGGTCGCGCGTCGGTAGTCACGTGTGCTCTCCCAGAAGCGCCCGCCTGCCGAGGTGGAGAAGAACTCGTTGCGGGCATGCGCGATGAGCACGCGCTCGGACATCTCGCCGAGCACAAAAGCCGCCTCCCAATGCGACATGACGAGGTTGAGGTAAATGTGCAGACGCGGGTCGAGGCCGTTGTCCGGCAGCCCCAACCCGCGCCGCAACACCGGATGGGTCATCTGGAGCTGCATGAGCTGGAGGTGGTGGGCGCGGTTGGCGGCCGAGCGTGACAGCCGCATCTCCTTGGCCTGCAGGAACAGCGAGAAGCCGATGGCGACGAGCGCGAAGGCGGACAGGATCGCCGACGCGGCTCCATAGGTCTCGCCGACCGCGCTGAGCTGCTGCCACCGCGCATCTTCCGGCACCAGCAGCTTGAGGAGGAGCGGCGAGCCCATCGTCATCGCGATGAGGCAGGCGACTGCTGCCAGGAGGAGGGTCAGCAGGGGCGACCGCCGCGGAGATCGGGATGCCATGCCTCCATGGTGACGAAGGGCCCGCGCCCAGTGAAGGCAAGGCCGGCGATGTCGGCGACCGGGTGGGAGCGATCGTCGCCGGCCGGCACGTCAGCGGCGGCGGATCAGGAAGAGGCTGCTCAGGCCCGCCAATACGGCCAGGCCGGCCATCGCGACGGCGGCCATGAGGGAGGCCGAGACGGTGCCGTGGCCCTGGCTCAGCGAGATGAACAGGGTGCCCACGGTCGAGACGCCGATGACCTGGCCGAGCTGCATCACGGTGAGCAGCGCGCCGCTCGCGTCCGCCGCGTACGCGCCGTCCACCTGCTCGGTCGCCATGTTGGTCACCGCCACCTGCACGCCGAGCCCGGCGCCGATGAGGGCGCTCATGACGGCGTACAGGACGCCGCCGTCGGCGGCGAGGCCGAGGCCGAGGTAGGCGGGCGCGGCCACCACGTAGCCGACCGGGACGAGCGGGCGCTGCAGCCCCGCGGGCAGCCGCGGCCACAGCAGGCCGACGACGCCGAAGGCGAGCGCGCACGGCACCAGCATCATGCCCGAGCCGAGCGGGGAGAGGTGCAGGTCGCCCTGGAGGTGCAGGGCCGAGGTGAACAGGAACGCGCCCCACGTCGCCGGGCCGAACAGCAGGATCGCCAGGCCGGGACGCATGCCCGGCGAGGCCAGCACCTTGGCGTCCACCAGCGGACGCCCGCCCCGGCCGGTCACCCAGCGCTCGACCCGGACGAACGCCACGAACATCACGACACTGAGCCCCATCGACACCCAGCCCCAGACGGGCCAGCCCAGGTCACGTCCGAGCACCAGCGGCACCACGAACAGCAGCACGGCCGCCGACAGGGTCACCAGGCCCCACGGGTCGAGCCCGGTCCTGCCGCCGCCCTCGTCGGCGGGCAGGGCGCGGAACCCGATGCCGAGCAGCACCGCCCCGACCGGCACGAGCACCAGGAACACCACCCGCCAGCCGGCGCCGAAGCCGAGCAGGATGCCGCCGAGCGCCTGGCCCACGACGATGCCGCCGCTGATCACCAGTGACCAGAGCCCGATCGCCCGTCCGCGGGCGGCGCCCTGGTAGTTGCGCTGGATCAGGGTCAGCACCTGCGGCATCATCATGGCCGCGCCGGCGCCCTGGGCGAGGCGGAAGCCGATCAGCCAGCCCGTCGAGGGCGCGAGTCCGGCGCCGAGCGTGGTGACGGTGAACACGGCCAGACCGCCGAGGAAGGCGTTGCGATAACCGAAGAGGTCGCCGATCCGGGCGCCGGTGATCAAGAGGACGGCATAGACAATGGTGTAACCGGCGACGATCATCTGCAGCCCCGCGCCGGAGGAGTGCAGGTCCGCCTCGATGGTCGGGGTGGCCACGTTGACGATGTTGACGTTGAGGATGGCCAGGAACTGCCCGACGAGGATCACTGCGAGGAGCAGACCGCTGGCCTTGGCCCTGTCCGGTGGGGTGACCTGGACAGGAGTGGTGACAGTGGCGGATTCGGTCATGTGTTTCATTATTCTGCGAATCCGATACCAGTAACGAGAGTCCCTTTATACTGGTATTGGCGGCACCTGGATAAGTGTGCGCGGATGCCCCCATAGTGGAGGTGTGACCGTGACCGAGGCAAGACGTACGGATCTGGCGGCGTTCCTCCGGACCCGCCGGGCGCGCATCACTCCCGAGATGGTGAACCTCGCGCCGGGCCCCCGCAGGCGTACGCCGGGGCTGCGCCGCGAGGAGGTCGCCCAGCTCGCCGGGGTGGGCGTCACCTGGTACACGTGGCTGGAGCAGGGCCGGCCGATCAACGTCAGCGGCCAGGTGATCGACGCCGTCGCCCGTACGCTCATGCTGGACAACGCCGAGCGCCAGCACCTCTACCGGCTCACCGGCCAGGCCGAGGCCCCCGCCGTCGCCGACGCCAGCCGCATGCCGCCCGAGATGCAGGGCATCCTCGACCAGCTCGGCGACATGCCCGCGTCCGTCACCAACAGCCGTTCGGACCTGCTGGCCTGGAACGCGGCCTACGCCACCTTGTTCCCGCACGTCGTCGGGGCCCCGGACGGCGAGCGGAACTCGTTGTGGCAGACGTTCGTCAACACGCGGGCCGCGACCACCCTCGTCAACCGCGAGTCGGAGCTGCCGCGCGCGGTCGCGGTCTTCAGAGGCGCCTACAGCCGGCACGCCGACGACCCCTGCTGGCAGGACTTCGTGCGGCGGCTGAGCGCGGAGAGCGCCGAGTTCGCCCGCATGTGGGCCAGGCAGGACGTGGCCGAGCCGGGCCCCCGCGTGAAGGTCTTCAAGCACGAGCTCGCCGGTGACCTCCGCTTCAGCACGACCAGCCTGAACGTCTCCGCCACCCCCGAGACGCGGCTGATCGTCTACAGCCCCAAGGACGACGCCACCAGGTCCGCTTTGACCTGGTTGATGGGTACCAAGTCCTAATCTGCCGCCCATAGAATGCTCGATCCGTAAAAGTCTGGATCGAGCGGAAATGGCGGTAGATGAGACTCCCCCGTGTCCTACCGGTGCTGGTCGTCGCCGCCTCCCTCGCGGCATGCTCGTCGGCACCTGACAAAGAGCCGCAGAGCAAGAAGGTCGAGCAGCAGGCGGCCGAGTCGCCGAGCTCGAAGCCGAAGCCCGCGCGCCGGCCGTTCACCATCTCCTTCGGCGGCGACGTGCACTTCGAGGGCATGCTGCGCGGCCGGCTCGCCAACCCGGGCACCGCACTCGGGCCCATCGCGAACGTGCTGCGCAAGGCCGACCTGACGATGGTCAACCTGGAGACCGCCATCACCACGGCCGGGACGCCCGCGCCCGGCAAGCAGTTCACCTTCCGCGCGCCGGCGACCGCGTTCAACGCGCTCAAGGCGGCCGGGGTGGACGTCGCCTCCATGGCCAACAACCACGGCATGGACTACATGGAGAGCGGCCTGGCCGACTCGCTGGCGGCCATCAAGCGCAGCAAGTTCCCGATCGTGGGCATCGGGGCGAACGCCGCACAGGCCTACAGACCCTTCCGCAAGACGGTGAACGGCAACCGGGTGGCGATCATCGGCGCCACGCAGGTGCTCGACGCCGAGTTCATCCAGTCGTGGACGGCCACGGCCGACAAAGGCGGACTGGCCTCGGCCAAGGACGAGGCGAGCCTGCTGAAGGCCGTACGGCAGGCGCGCAAGACCTCCGACACCGTCATCGTGCACCTGCACTGGGGCACCGAGATGCAGAAGTGCCCCAACGAGGCCCAGCGCTCGCTCGCCCCCAAACTGGTTGCGGCGGGCGCCGACGTCGTGGTCGGCGGGCACGCGCACATCCTGCTCGGCGCCGGATACCTGGACAACGCCTACGTCAGCTACGGCATGGGCAACTTCGTCTTCTACAACTCCACCCCGGGCACCACGGGCAGGACGGGCGTGCTGACGCTGACGATCAACGGCCGCAAGGTGCTCAAGGACCAGTGGACCCCGGCCACGATCCAGGGCGGCATCCCGATCCCCATGACGGGCCCGGCCAGGACCCAGGCCGTCAGCGACTGGAAGGCGCTGCGCGCGTGCTCGGGGCTGGCCGCGCGGCCATGATCGATCTATCCTCTGGACAGTTCGTCCAATAGGAGGTCGCCATGCGGCAGGTCGAGTCCGGCGGGGTGCGGCTGGCGGTCTTCGAGGAGGGCGCCCCCGCGGCGCCCACGATCCTGCTGCTGCACGGCTACCCGGACACCCACCGCGTCTGGGACGAGGTCGCCGCCCTCCTGCGCGACCGCTTCCACCTGGTCAGGTACGACGTGCGCGGCGCCGGCGCCTCCACCGCGCCGCGCGACCGCCGGCACTACGCCTTCGACCACCTGATGGCCGACCTGGCCGCCGTGATCGGGGCCGTCGGAAAACCGCGCGTCCACCTCGTCGGCCACGACTGGGGCTCGCTGCAGGGCTGGGAGGCCGCCGTCACGCCCGGCCTGCGCGACCGCCTGGCCTCCTTCACCAGCCTCGGCGGGCCGGGGCTGCGGCAGGTGTCCCACTTCATGCGGCACGGCGGGCGGCGCGACGTGCTCGGGCAGCTCGCCCGTTCCTGGTACATCGGCGCGTTCCAGCTGCCGGTGCTGCCCGAGCTGGCCTGGCGCACGGTCGTGCCGCGCGTCCTGGCCCGCACGCTGCGGCGCACCGACGGCGTCGGGCCGCGGCCGGGGCATCCGGCGCACACCCTGGCCAGGGACGCGCGCAACGGGCTGGAGCTCTACCGGCGCAACATGTTCGGCGCGCGGCGGGACGCCGGGCCCGAGGTCGTGCGGGTGCCGGTGCAGCTCGTCGAGGCCCGCAGGGACCCGTTCGTCACCCCGGCGCTGCTGGCGGCGACCGCCCGGTGGGCCGACCGGCCGTGGCGCCGCACGATCGAGGCCGGCCACTGGATGCAGCGCAGCCACCCCGCGGCGGTCGCCGGGCTGATCGCCGGGTTCGTCACGCACGTGGAGGGCGGCTCAGCGGAGAAGGGGGCACGACGGGCGCCGCCGCGCGAGGACGACGCCTCCGGCCCGGCCCGGCTTCGCGGATATCGCGCAAATTGAGAATTATTCGCGAAATATCGTCTCGCAATATAGTGTGCCGGGCATTGTGCTGAACAATATGACGGTCGCCGGCGGGAACATTTTGTCGAACATATCATCGGTGGGGTGTCATCCAGGGCCGCATCCCCGGCCGTCCGCGCTGGGCCGCGGGCCGCGGGCAGGGCCGGATCCGGTGCGCCGACCAGTACGGAAATTCGGTTATGCCGGCCCGTGGATTTCGCCGCGGGCGACGCGGCAGGCAGTCATCCGAGAAATCCCGCAAATGAGTAGGTAACGATCGTGCAGACGAGAGAAGATGAATCCGTGTCTTCGCCGCAAATGGATGATGACTGCGTCCACCCCGAAGCTCTCCGGCGGCAGCCGGCCCAACGCCGCAGCGCCCGGCGCGTCGAGCGCATGCTCGACGCCTGCGCCGAACTCCTCGACGAGACCGGCTACGAGGCCCTGTCCACCACCCGCATAGCCGAGCGGGCAGGCGTCGCGATCGGTTCGGTCTACCAGTTCTTCCCCGACAAGCGAGCCATCACCCAGGAGCTCACCCGGCGCAACGTCGAGCAGTTCGTGGCGCGGGTGGGGCTGCGGTTCATGGAGGAGGAGTACCGCGGCTGGTGGGAGGCCGTCGACGCGATCATCGACGAGTACGTCGACATGCACCGCACGGTCCCCGGCTTCCGGAGCCTGCACTTCGGCGACGTCGTCGACCTCAACCTGCTCGACTCCGACTCCGAGAACAACACGGTCATCGCGGGCAGGCTGCGCGGCCTGCTGCTCAAGGAGTTCGGGCTGGCCGACAGCGAGCCGCTCGACCTGGCCGTGCTGGTCGCGGTCGAGGCCGGCGACGCGGTGCTCAAGCTGGCCTTCCGGCGCGACCCCGCCGGCGCGCCCGACATCATCGACGCCGCCAAGCACCTGATGCGAGGGTTCCTGTCGCGTCAGCTCAAGTCGTGGTCGCCGCACGTGCTGACCGAGGGCGAGGTGGGACGCTGACCGGGATCCGGGCATGACAGCGACGAGCGATCGTCACTGTCCGTCACGGGTCTTCCTGAGGTGAAGATGTACGATCTCCCGCCGTCCGCCTTCAAGCGCAGTGCCCCCCTTCGACCCCCGCCACAGGCGTGGGCCGGTCCGCGTCGCGCTCGGGCTCGCCCGGGCCGTGCGGTCCGTGGTCGCCGGCCGGATCACCGGGCCGTGCCGGCGATGACCGGCCGCCGGCCGCCGGGCGCGGCCCGCTGCCGGGCCTCGGGCACCTGCTGGATGCGCGGCGTCACCGGCGTACGCAGGCAGGGCAGGGGGAACGACACCGGCCGGACGTCCCGGGCCTGCCGGACGTCGAGCCTGGCCTGCAACGCGTGCAGGTTGCGTTCGGCCGTCCGGATCGCCTCCAGCCGGGCCGACAGATACCCGGCCACGCCGGGCCCGAGAGCCGAGAGGACGACGGCGCAAGCCAGCGTGAAGGTCATCTGCCTGGACATGCCCATTACAGCCCCCTCCGCCCGCGTACCGCAAAGCATGCCGTATATGCCCACTGACCTGCACATACACGCGCAGCGTGACCAGCCTTGGACGAGACGTTGCCGAATTTGCCTGTGACCGGCGATGCGCATTGACCGGGCAAACCGCCTGGCGGCTCGGTAGTCTCGCGGGTGTGGCGCATGTGACCCGAGAGCACCTTGATCGTCTGCTGGAGCAGGCCCTGCTGGCCGACGACCACAGTTCCTTGGCCAGTCGGCTTTACGACGTCGCGCTCGGTTATTCGTCCGGCGACGTCTCCAGGGCGTCCATCCTCGTCCTCGCCGCCGAGGAGTGGCGAGCGGCGGGCCAGCCCGCACGCGCGATGGAGTGTTTCCAGCGCGCCGTGGAGGACGGCGGCGACGCGGGCTTCGACCCGCGCGCGGGCATCGCCGACACCCTCTTCGAGCTCGAACGGCCCGACGAGGCCCGGGAGCTCATCGAGACCATCCGCGCGGAGGGCGACGTCTCCACGGCGACCGCCCACACCATCGCGGAGACCCTGGTCGCCTACGGCGATCTGCGGGGCGGCCTCGAATGGGCCACCCAGGCCGTGCTGGGCTGCGAGGAGGGCGACCCCGAGCAGGTGGCGCTGCTGCGGACGCGATACCGGATCAGGGTCGACCTCGGCCTTCCGGAGGACGAGCTCGACGAGCTCGTCTCCTAGTCGCGGGGGCCGGCCGGCGGGCCCCCGCGCGGGGCCCGGCTTGTCGCGTGCCCGCGAAGCCGGGCCGGAGGGGCCGCGACAGTGCGCGGCCACGGCCCCTCCGGTTGGGGAAGCCGGGCGCGGCAGGCACGACCCGCGCCCGGACACATTGGCTCAGTGCAGGTCGAGAGCGGGCAGCAGACGGCTGAAGCCGTCGATCGCGGGGTAGCCGCCGGGCAGCGTCGACGCGCCCTCGATGCTCTCCACGGCCCTGGGCAGCAGGTTCGAGATCAGATCGCCGCCGACCTCCCGCACCGGCTGCCGCGCCCGGTCCGGCGACTTCGCGGCGCGGGCCGAGGCGGGGGCGGTCGGCTTCTCGCCGAGCGTCATCTCGGCCGGCACCCGGGCCGCGACGGGCGTCTGCGGCAGCGCGGGGAGGGCGGGCAGCGCGGGCACCTGCAGCGTCGTGGCCAGATCACGCATCCCGCTGTTGCCGGCGGACGCGGGGAACAGCGCGGGCGAGGCGCTGTTCAGCGAGGGCATGCCCCACGTCGCCCCGACGCCGCCGAGGTCGGCCAGCGGGCCCATGGCGGACCTGGCGGCGGCCAGACCCGTCAGGCCGAGCCGCCTGGCCATGTCACCGGCGGCCATGGCCAGCTTGCCGACCTCCTCGGTGACGACCCGATGGCCGTTCGTCCTGCCCTCGTTGAGCTGGAGCTTGGCGTGGCCGTCGCAGTACGAGGCGACCGCCTCGGAAGGCGGCCGGCAGGTGTCGGCCACCGAAGGACCGGCGACCGGCCAGGTGACGCCCACGGTCAGAACGGCCACCGTGAGGATGCTTCGGATCTTACGAGATGACACCGCACGTCCCTCTGATCGGAATCGGTGATCTGACGAACGCCGAAGCTAGCCACGTGCCCGGCCGGTCGCGTGCGGCTTGTCCGAAGGGTGGCGGGAACCTTACCCCGCGGCGACGGGACATGACCCTGGCATGACATGCCGGAGCCCGGAGATCCGCGGGGATCTCCGGGCTCGACGGCACCGCCTCAGCCGCGCTGGATGAGCAGCTCGTCGTCGCCGAGCTCCACCCTGACCTTGTCGCCGTCGGCGATCTCGCCGGACAGCACGGCCTTGGCCAGCTTGTCGCCGATGGCCGACTGGACCAGGCGGCGCAGCGGGCGGGCGCCGTACAGGGGGTCGTAGCCGGTCAGCGAGAGCCATTCGCGGGCGGCCGGGCTGACCTCCAGCGTCAGGCGGCGGTCGGCCAGCCGCTGGGCCAGGCGGTCGACCTGGAGGTCGACGATCTGGGCCAGCTCCTCGGAGCCGAGCGCGTCGAAGAGGATGACGTCGTCGAGCCGGTTGAGGAACTCCGGCTTGAACGAGCCGCGCACCGCCCCCATGACGGCCTCGCGCTTGGCGTCGTTCTCCAGCTTCGGATCGACCAGGAACTGCGAGCCGATGTTGGAGGTCAGGATCAGGATCGTGTTGCGGAAGTCGACCGTACGGCCCTGGCCGTCGGTCAGCCGTCCGTCGTCGAGCACCTGGAGGAGGATGTCGAACACCTCCGGGTGGGCCTTCTCCACCTCGTCCAGCAGCACCACCGTGTACGGCCGCCGCCGGACGGCCTCGGTGAGCTGGCCGCCCTCCTCGTAGCCGACGTAGCCGGGAGGCGCGCCGACGAGCCTGGCCACGCTGTGCTTCTCGGAGTATTCGCTCATGTCGATGCGGGTCATCGCCCGCTCGTCGTCGAACAGGAACTCCGCCAGCGCCTTGGCCAGCTCGGTCTTGCCCACACCGGTGGGCCCGAGGAACAGGAACGAGCCCGTGGGACGGTCGGGGTCGGCGATGCCGGCCCGGCTGCGCCGCACGGCGTCGGAGACGGCCTGTACGGCCTGCTGCTGGCCGATGAGCCGCCGGCCCAGCTCCTCCTCCATGCGCAGCAGTTTGGCCGTCTCGGCCTCCAGCAGGCGGCCGGCGGGGATGCCCGTCCAGGAGGAGATGACCTCGGCGATGTCGTCGGCGCCGACCTCCTCCTTGACCATGGCGTTGTCCGGCGGCGCGGCGTCGGAGGCGGCCTGGAGGGCCTGCTCCAGGCGGGGCACCTCGGCGTACATGAGCCGGGAGGCGGCCTCGAAGTCGCCGTCGCGCTGGGCCCGCTCGGCCGCGCCCCTGGCCTCGTCGAGCTGCTTCTTCAGCTCGCCGACCTTGTTGAGCCCGGCCTTCTCGTGCTCCCAGCGGCCGACGAGGGCGTTGAGCTCCTCCTGGCGGTCGGCCAGCTCCTGGCGCAGGCGGTCGAGCCGCTGGACCGACGCCTCGTCGGTCTCCTTCGTCAGGGCCAACTCCTCCATCTTCATGCGGTCGACGCTCCGCTGGAGCTGGTCGATCTCCACCGGACGGGAGTCGATCTCCATGCGCAGCCGCGAGGCGGCCTCGTCGACCAGGTCGATGGCCTTGTCGGGGAGGAAGCGGTTGGTGATGTAGCGGTCGGACAGGGCGGCGGCGGCGACCAGCGCGCCGTCGGCGATCTGCACCTGGTGGTGGGCCTCGTAGCGGCCCTTGAGCCCGCGCAGGATCGCGATCGTGTCCTCGACCGTGGGTTCGCCCACGTAGACCTGCTGGAAGCGGCGCTCCAGCGCGGGGTCCTTCTCGATGCGCTCGCGGTATTCGTCGAGCGTGGTCGCGCCGATCATGCGCAGCTCGCCGCGGGCCAGCATGGGCTTGAGCATGTTGCCGGCGTCCATGGCGCCCTCGGCGGCCCCCGCGCCGACGACGGTGTGCAGCTCGTCGATGAACGTCACGATCTGCCCGTTGCTCTCCTTGATCTCGGAGAGGACGGCCTTGAGACGCTCCTCGAACTCGCCGCGGTACTTCGCGCCGGCCACCATCGCGCCCAGGTCGAGCGAGATCAGTCGCTTGTTGCGCAGCGACTCGGGCACGTCGCCGGCCACGATGCGCTGGGCCAGGCCCTCGACGACGGCGGTCTTGCCGACGCCGGGCTCGCCGATCAGCACCGGGTTGTTCTTGGTGCGGCGGCTGAGCACCTGGACCACGCGGCGGATCTCCGAGTCGCGGCCGATCACCGGGTCGAGGCCGCCGCCGCGGGCCCGCTCGGTCAGGTCGACGCCGTACTTCTCCAGCGCCTGGTAGGTGTCCTCGGGCGTCTCGCTGGTGACGCGGGCGTGGCCGCGTACCTTCTCGAAGGCGTCGAGCAGCGCCTGCGGGGTCGCGCCCTGCGACTTGAGCAGCTCGGCCATCGGGCCGCCGTCGGCCGCCAGGCCGACGAGCAGGTGCTCGGTCGAGACATAGAGGTCTTCGAGGCGGTTGGCGTGCTGGGCGGCGGTGTTCATGACGGTGAGCAGCTGCCGCGAGCTCGACGGCGCACCCACTGTCGCGCCCTGAGCCTTCGGCAGCGCCGCGAGCTGCTCCTCGACGCGCGCCCGCAGCGTGCGCCAGTCGGCGCCGACCGCTTCGAGCAGCGGCACGGCCGTGCCGCCCGTCTGGGAGAGCAGCGTGGAGAGCAGATGGGCCGGAGAGATCTCCGGGTTGCCCTCGGCGGCGGCGCGCCGCATGGCACCCGAGAGAGCTTCCTGGCTCTTCTGGGTGAGCTTGTAGTCCATAACCTAGGCCCCCGGTGGCAGCTCGTAGCGGATCAGCGCCCGGACCATCCGCATCTCGGCGCGCAGGCGGTGAACCTCCTCACGCAGCCGCAGAGCTTCGTTCTCGAGTTCGAGGATCCGCTTGATGCCCGCGAGGTTGATGCCCTCCTCCTGGGAGAGCCGCTGGACCTCGCGGAGCTGGATGATGTCTCTTGTGGAGTAGAGGCGGCCGCGCCCGGCGGTGCGGCCCGGGCTGACCAGGCCGAGCCGGTCGTACTGGCGCAGCGTCTGCGGATGGAGCCCGGAGAGCTGCGCGGCCACCGAGATCACATAAACAGGCGTGTCGTCGGACAGGTCGAAATAGTTGGCGTCCATCGGCTACTCGCTTCTGGCTCGCTGAATGAGATCGGCGCGCGGGTCGTCGCCCGCGGTCGCGGTGTTGAACTCGGTGAGGAGCTCGCGCGACTTGTCGTCGAGCGTCTTCGGCACGAGCACCTCGACGCTGGCGAGCAGGTCACCCTTGGTGCCGTCCTTGCGGGTGACGCCCCTGCCCCGCACGCGGAACGTGCGGCCGTTGGGCGTGCCCGCCGGGACGCGCAGGGTCACCGGCATGCCCTTGAGGATCGGCACCTTGATCTCGGCGCCCAGCGCGGCCTCCGAGAACGTCACGGGAACCGTGATCGTCAGGTTGTCGCCCGTCCGGCCGAACACGGGGTGCGGCTTGACGTGCGTCAGGATGTAGAGGTCGCCGGCGGGGCCGCCGTTCTCGCCCGGCGCGCCCTTGCCCTTGAGCTTGACCCGCTGCCCGTCGGCCACGCCGGCGGGGATCCTGGCCTGGATCGTGCGGGTGCTCTTGGCCCGGCCGTTGCCCTCGCACACGGGGCAGGGGTCGTCCACGAGCAGCCCGCGGCCCTTGCAGTCGCGGCAGGGCTCGGAGAAGGCGAAGTTGCCCAGGTTGCGGCTGGCCGCGCCGGTGCCCTCGCAGGTGGGGCAGACCCGGGGGGTCGTGCCCGCCTTGGCGCCGGTGCCGCTGCACGCGGTGCAGGCGGCCGAGCTGGTCAGCCTGAGCGAGACCGTGGTGCCCTCGACGGCCTCGGTGAACGCGAGCGTGACCTCGGACTCGACGTCCTGGCCGCGGCGCGGTCTGGTGGCGCTCGTCGTGCGGGTGGAGCCCCCCGCCCCACCGCGGTTGAACAGCCCGCCGAACAGGTCGCCGAGCCGCTCACCGGCGCCCCCGCCCTGCTGGCCGGCGGTGCCGCCGAACAGGTCGCCGAAGTCGAACGGGAAACCGCCACCGCCGGGGCGCTGTCCGCCCACCCCGGACCCGAACAGCGTGCGCGCCTCGTCGTACTCCTTGCGGCGCTTGCCGTCGGACAGGATGTCGTACGCCTCCGAGACCTCCTTGAACTTGGTCTCCTTGGCGGCGTCGCCCTGGTTGGTGTCCGGGTGGTACTGCCTGGCCAGCTTCCGGTACGCCTTCTTGATCTCATCGGCGGTGGCGGTCTTGGGCACACCAAGGACGGCGTAGTAGTCCTTTTCCAGGTAGTCCTTGGTGCTCATCTACGGCCCTTCGTCCTTTTGTCAGTTTGCTTCGTCGTCATTGGACGCCGCAGGAGCGTCCTCGGGCTCGGCCACCGCCACCCGCGCCGGGCGCAGCACCCGCTCGCCCATCCGGTAACCGGGCTGGAGCACCTCGATCGCGGTGGGCTCGGTCACGTCGGGCGAGTAGCTGTGCATCAGCGCCTCGTGGACCGTCGGGTCGAACGGGTCGCCCTTCTGGCCGTAGGCGCTGAGGCCCAGCTTGGTGAGCACCGACTCCAGCGACTCCGCCACCTTCGCGAAGCCACCGGTCAGCTCGCCGTGGTCACGGGCCCGTCCGATGTCGTCGAGCACAGGGAGGAGCTCGGTCAGCGCGCCGGCGACGGCCTGCTCGCGGACCGCGACCCTGTCGCGCTCGACCCTTCTGCGGTAGTTCGTGTACTCCGCCTGGAGGCGCTGGAGGTCGGCGGTCCGCTCGGCGAGCTGGGCCGCCAGCTCACCGTCGTGGGCCGCCGCCGGCGCCTGCTCGGCGGGCGCCTCGGGCTGCTCGCCCGAGGTCTCCCGAACCTCGCCCGTCTCCGGGTCGATCTTGCGCTTGTCGCGGATCACCGGCTCCTCGTGCCCGTTGTCGCGCGCCGGCATCACTGGTCCTTCTTCGGCTGGTCTTCGTCGACGATCTCGGCCTCGACCACGTCGTCGTCGGCCTTGGCGCCCTGACCGGCGGTGGCGTCCTGCGGAGCGCCCTCGGGGCCGGCCTGCTGGCCCTGGCCGGCGGCGTAGATGGCCGAGCCCATCTTCTGGCTGACCGTGGCGAGCTTCTCCGCGGAGGTGCGGATGACGTCGGTGTCGGTGCCCTCAAGAGCCTTCTTCAGCTCCGCCAGGGCGTCGTTGACCTCGGTCTTGATGTCGCCGGGGACCTTGTCGTCGTTCTCGCGGAGGAACTTCTCCGTCTGGTAGGCCAGACCGTCCGCGTTGTTGCGGACCTCGGCCTCCTCGCGGCGCTTCTTGTCCTCCTCGGCGTACGACTCGGCCTCGCGCATCATGCGCTCGATGTCGTCCTTCGGCAGCGCGGAGCCGCCGGTGATGGTCATCGTCTGCTCCTTGCCCGTGCCCAGGTCCTTGGCGGAGACGTTGACGATGCCGTTGGCGTCGATGTCGAAGGTGACCTCGATCTGCGGGATGCCGCGCGGCGCCGGGGCGATGCCGGTCAGCTCGAAGGTGGCCAGCTTCTTGTTGTACGAGGCGATCTCGCGCTCGCCCTGGTAGACCTGGATCTGCACCGACGGCTGGTTGTCCTCGGCCGTGGTGAAGACCTCCGAGCGCTTGGTCGGGATCGTCGTGTTGCGCTCGATGATCTTGGTGAAGATGCCGCCCTTGGTCTCGATGCCCAGCGACAGCGGGGTCACGTCGAGCAGGAGGACGTCCTTGACCTCACCCTTGAGCACGCCGGCCTGGAGAGCGGCGCCGATGGCGACGACCTCGTCGGGGTTGACGCCCTTGTTGGGCTCCTTGCCGCCGGTCAGCTCGCGGACGAGCTCGGTGACGGCGGGCATGCGGGTCGAGCCGCCGACGAGCACCACGTGCGCGATGTCGGAGACCTTGATGCCGGCGTCCTTGATGACCTGGTGGAACGGGCCCTTGGTGCGCTCGAGCAGGTCGGCCGTCAGGCGCTGGAACTCGGCCCTGGTCAGCTTCTCGTCGAGGTGCAGCGGGCCCTCGGAGGAGGCGGTGATGTAGGGCAGGTTGATGTTGGTCTCGGCCTGGCTGGACAGCTCGATCTTGGCCTTCTCCGCGGCCTCACGCAGGCGCTGGAGGGCCATCTTGTCCTTGGCGAGGTCGACGCCGTGGGCGTTCTGGAAGCGCTTGACCAGCTCGTCGACGACGCGCTGGTCCCAGTCGTCGCCACCGAGGTGGTTGTCGCCGGAGGTGGCCTTGACCTCGACGAAGCCGTGGCCGTCCTCCTGGCCGACGTCGAGCAGCGAGACGTCGAAGGTGCCGCCGCCGAGGTCGAAGACCAGGATCGTCTGGTCCTGCTCCTTGTCGAGCCCGTAGGCGAGGGCCGCGGCGGTCGGCTCGTTGATGATGCGCAGGACGTTGAGGCCCGCGACCGTGCCGGCCTCCTTGGTGGCCTGGCGCTGGGCGTCGTTGAAGTAGGCCGGGACGGTGACCACCGCGTCGGTGATCTTCTCGCCCAGGTACGCCTCGGCGTCCTGCTTCAGCTTCTGCAGCACGAAGGCGCTGATCTGCTGGGGGGAGAACTTCTTGCCGTCGATCTCCTGGGACCAGTTGGTGCCCATCTCGCGCTTGACCGAGCGGATCGTCCGGTCAACGTTGGTGACGGCCTGCCGCTTGGCGACCTCGCCCACCAGGACCTCGCCGTTCTTCGCGAAGGCGACCACGGACGGCGTGGTCCGCGAGCCCTGCGCGTTGGCGATGACGGTGGGCTCACCGCCCTCGAGGATCGAGACGACGGAGTTGGTCGTCCCAAGGTCGATACCTACCGCACGTGCCATGAGTACGTCCTTGTAGTCAAAGTTGAGTCGGTTGGACTCAAGCTACGGATTCGTGTCGTCTTTGTCAAACGACTTGAGCCTACCCGACTCAACCCCGCTGAGCGTGACAGCATTCCCGGCAATCGGGCAACAACCACCGTGATTCTCCACAACACGCGTAACGGGGGCGGGCGCTTGGTGGTTCCACCGGACCGCGGGGCGGACCTGTTCGACCTGCACTTCGCCGAGATCCAAGGCCCTCATGGACGCCACGGTGACGCTGGAGGACGTCGCGGCCCTGCCCGCCGGGGAGGAGAAGCTGCGCGCGCTGCACGCCCGCAACCGCGAGCTGGGCTCCGAGCGGTCGTTCGAGCAGTTCCTGCCGTACGGCCTCGGCCAGCTGCTGACCCTGCCGCTGCGGCCCGGCCAGCGGGCCACCGTGCTCCGGCTCCTCGCGGCCCTGCCCACCACCGACGTGCGCGGCGTCGTCCGCGACCCGGAAGGCAGGCCGGGGCTGGAGGTGCGCACCCAGCCGGAGTCGTGGCGCTTCTTCGCGGACCTGGCGTCCGACGTGCTGGTCCTCGACCAGGGCACCAGCGAGCCGCTGGCCACGTCCGCCCACAAGGCCAGGGCCTTGTGGGACGTGCCGGTCGCCGTGACGTACCTGCCGGGGAACGGCTGGAGCGACGCGCGTCCGGCCGTTCCCGAGGGCTGCCGGCGCCTCGGCCGCTAGGGCTTCGCGCCGTCCACGAGCTTGCGCTTGCCGAGGGCGTGCTTGAGCTTGACGGTCGTGGTCTTCTCCACGGCCAGCATGATGCAGGAGACGTTCTCGGCCTTCGGGGACGTGCCCTCGTACAGGGTGATGGTGACCTTCTTGGCGGTCTCCTTGACCGTGACCTTGTCCAGCACGGTGCACGGCTCCACACCCGACCACCAGGTGAGCCTGACCTGCTTGCCGCGTGCGACGGCCGTGGCCTTGGTCCAGCGGACCTTGTGCACGTTGATGGCGTCGCCGGTGGGCTTGACCGGCTCGGGGGCCTTGCTGGGGGCGGTGGTGACCGGTGTCACGACGTGCTCGGCGGGCGTCTGCGGCAGCGGACGGGCGGCCGGCGGCGATGTGGCACAACCCGTCGCGAGCACCAGAGAACCGGCGAGAAGAGTCGCTGTCGTCATTGTGCGCATATCCCTAAGACGAAAAGGGCAGGTCCGCGGTTCAGCGATATACCCGGGAAGTGGGCGGTTAGTGTGGGTCACGTGCTCCGTCAGGCAATGCTCGCCGTCTCCAAGAGCGAACGCGCCGAACGCGTCATCACCACATCGCCGCTGACCAGGGACGTGGTCAAGCGATACGTCGCCGACGACGTCGGCGAGGTCATCCGCGAGCTGGCCCACGAGGGCCTGCTCGTGACGGTCGACCACCTGGGCGAAGAGGTGACCGACAGGAGACAGGCCGAGGCGGCCGTGCGCGAGTACCTGGCGCTGCTCGACCGGCTGCCGCCGGGCGGCGACGCCTCGGTCAAGCTGACCGCGCTCGGGCTGCGGCTGTCGGAGCAGGTCGCGCTCGACAACGCGGCCACCATCTGCGAGGCGGCGGCCGCCCGCGGCATCACGGTCACGCTCGACGCCGAGGAGCACGACACGATCGGCGGCCTGCACTTCGTGCACGCCACCCTGCGCAAGGAGCACCCCGACGTCGGGATCGTGGTCCAGGCGTACCTGCCCGACGCGCTCGAACGCTGCGAGAAGCTGGCCGGCGCCCGTGTACGGCTCTGCAAGGGCGCCTACACCGCCCCCGGCGCCTACAGCAGGCCGGCCGACGTCGACCGCTCGTTCGTCCGCTGCCTCAAGATCCTCATGGCGGGCACCGGCTACCCCATGATCGCCACGCACGACCCCAGGATGATCCAGATCGCCTCCACCCTGGCCGTGCTCGACGGCCGCGACGTCAACGGCTTCGAGTACCAGATGTTGTACGGCGTGCGCCCCGGCGAGCAGCGCCGTCTGGCCGGGCTCGGCGGCCAGGTGCGGGTGTACGTCCCGTACGGCGCCGACTGGTACGCCTACCTCATGCGCCGCCTGGCCGAACGCCCCCGCAACCTGGCGTTCTTCCTCAGATCGCTGCTGTCGCGGGGCTAGTAGGCTGGGCCGGCGTCCGTTCCCCTTCGAGAGGTCGAGATGATCGCGATTCTGGGCACCGGCAAGATGGGCGAGGCCCTGCTGTCCGGGCTGCTGCGCGCCGGGTTCAAGCCGGGCGACATCATGGCGACCAGCCGCCGTCCGGAGCGGGCGCAGGCGCTGCGCGAGACGTACGGCGTGCGCACGGTCGACAACGCCGAGGCGGCCAAGTCGGCCGACACCCTGATCCTGGCCGTCAAGCCCCAGGACATGGCGACCCTGCTGGCGGAGATCGCCCCCTACGTCCCGGCCGACCGCCTGGTCATCACGGCGGCGGCCGGCATCACCACCGCGTTCGTCGAGCAGCGGCTCGGCGTCGAGGTGCCGGTGGTCCGGGTCATGTCCAACACGCCGATCAAGTTCGACGAGGCGATGAGCGTGATCTCGGCGGGCGCGCACGCCGGCGAGGAGCACCTCAAGCTCACCGAGGGCCTGCTCAAGCCGGTCGGCAAGGTGCTGCGCATCCCCGAGTCCCAGCAGGACGCCGCGACCGCGCTGTCCGGCAGCGGCCCCGCCTACTTCTTCTACCTGGTCGAGGCCATGGTCGACGCGGGCATCCTGCTCGGCATGCCGCGGGCCGCCGCGCTCGACATGGTCACCCAGTCGATCGTCGGCGCGGCCGTGATGCTGCGCGACTCCGGGGAGCACCCGGTGATCCTGCGGGAGGCCGTCACCTCGCCGGGCGGCACCACCATCGCGGCCATCGCCGAGCTGGAGCGCCACAGCGTGCGCGCCGCCTTCCTGGCCGCCATCGAGGCCGCCCGCGACCGGGGGCGCCAGCTCGCCTCGGGCTGACCGGCGGCGGGGGAGCCCGGCCGCCGGGTGCGGCTCAGGCGTCCCGCCGCTGCAGGAGCACGGCCCCCGCCACCACCGCGACGGCGACCCACAGCGCGTAGACGCCGAGCCCGCTCCACGGCCCCAGCGGGTTCCCGGGCTGGTCCAGCACGATCTCCATACCGGCGTTGGTGGTGAAGTGGTCGGCGACGGCCTTGCCCCACTCGCCGGGCAGCGCGTTGGTGAGCTGCGGCAGCACCATCATCAGCGCGATGGCCGAGACGATCGCGCCCGGCGTGTGCCGGATCAGCGTGCCGAGCCCCAGCCCGAACAGGCCGCAGGCGGTGAGGTAGAGCCCGGCCCCGAACACCGACTGCGCCGCGGAGCCCAGGTCGACCGAGCCCGGCCGGAGGATCGCCACGCCGACGGCCACCGCGGCGGCCGCCGCGACCGTGGAGACGACCAGCGCCGTCGCGGTGAACACCACGATCTTGCCGGTGAGCAGCTGCAGCCGCCGCGGCACGGCCAGCAGCGACGTGCGGATGCCGCCGGTCCGGTACTCGCTGGAGATCACCAGGACGCCCAGCGTGGCCATGGACAGCGCGGCGAACATGATGCCGGTCAGGCTCGTCATGACGGCCTGGTCACCGGTGATGGGCTGCCCGTCGGCCGTCGCCTTGGACGCGACCGACAGCAGCCCGCCCAGGCCGATCAGGAGCACGGCGGTGACGGCGAGCGTCCACACCGTCGAACGCACCGAACGGATCTTGGTCCATTCGGACCTCAGGATGTCGGTCATGACGAGTACTCCACACTGTCCTTGGTGAGCTCCATGTACGCCGCTTCGAGCGAGGGCTGCACGAACGTCAGCTCCTCCAGGGGGATCCCGGCCCGAGCGGTCAGGGTGCCGATCTCCAGCGTGCTCATCGCGGTGACGCGCAGGTGGTCGGGGTACAGGTCGCCCACCTTGACCAGGTCGGCGACCTCGGCCAGGCGCGGCGAGCGCACCCGTACGTAGCCCTGCGAGCTGCGCCCGATGAACTCCTGCACGCTCGTGTCGGCGATCAGCCGGCCCCGCCCGATCACGATCAGGTGGTCGGCCGTCTGGGCCATCTCGCTCATGAGGTGGCTGGAGACGAACACCGTCCGCCCTTCGGCGGCCAGCTTGCGCATGAACGTGCGGATCCACAGGATGCCCTCGGGGTCGAGCCCGTTGACCGGCTCGTCGAAGAGCAGGATCTCGGGGTCGCCGAGCAGCGCGGCCGCGATGCCGAGGCGCTGCGACATGCCGAGCGAGAAGCCGCCGATCCGTCGCCGCGCCACCTCGCGCAGGCCGACGGCCTCCAGCACCTCGTTCACCCGGCCCGCCGGGATGCCGTTGCTCTGGGCGATGGCCAGCAGGTGGTTGCGGGCGCTGCGGCCGCCGTGCACGGCCTTGGCGTCCAGCAGCGCGCCCACCTTGCGCAGCGGGTGCCGGTGCTCCTGGTACGGCCGCCCGTCCACCAGCACGGACCCGCTCGACGGCCGGTCGAGGCCGAGGATCATCCGCATGGTCGTGGACTTGCCGGCGCCGTTGGGCCCGAGGAACCCGGTCACCTGGCCGGGCTCGACGTCGAACGACAGGTCCGCGACGGCATGGGTGGCGCCGTAGCGTTTGCTCAGGTTGGTTGCGCGAATCGCCGTCATGCCACCAAGCGTGCCGCCCGGGGCCTGCGTTCTCTTCGGCCATGAGGACGTTCTTGCCGGGCGCGGCCTGGGAGCCTGGTCCTAGTCTCCAGGTTTGATCAGCGCCGCCTCGTACGCGACGATCACGGCCTGCGCCCGGTCCCTGACCCCGATCTTGGCGAACAGGCTGGTCACGTGGTTCTTGACGGTCGAGGGGGAGACGGCCAGCTGCCCGGCGATCTCGCTGTTCGACCGGCCTCTGGCGATCAGCACGAGGATCTCCCGCTCGCGCTCGGTCAGCGCGTCCAGCAGGGGCGGCGCGGGCGCGGCCGGCGGCCTCGACGCCCGGACGAACGTGCCGATCAGCCGGGTCAGCAGCCGCGGCGCGACCGCCGACTCGCCGCGGTGCACCACGCGCACGCCCTCGATCAGCTCCTCAGGGGAGACGTCCTTGGGCAGGAAGCCGTCGGCGCCCGCCCGCAGCGCCGCGACCACGTTCTCGTCCAGGTCGAACGTGCTCAGCGCGAGCACCCGCACGTCCGGCAGTTCCGAGGTGATCAGCTCGGTCGCCCGCACGCCGTCGAGCCCTGGCATGTGCAGGTCCATCAGCACCACGTCGGGACGCAGCCGCCGGCTCAGCTCGACGGCCCGCTCGCCGTCGCCGGCCTCGCCCACCACGGACAGGTCGGGCTGCGCGTCGAGCATCAGCCGGAACCCCTTGCGGACCAGCTCGTGGTCGTCGACCAGCAGCACCGTGATCATGTTGCCTCCAAGGGGATGCGGGCGTGCACCCGGAATCCTCCCCCGGGACGCGGGCCGGTCGAAAGCCGGCCGCCGCACAACGCGACCCGCTCGGCCATGCCGCCCAGCCCGAACCCCGGCGCGCCGCCCTGCTGCGGCACGCCGTCGTCGAGCACCTCGACCTCCACCGCCTCGGTCCCGTAGGCCAGGCGCACGCTGGCCCTGGCACCGGCGGCATGCTTGCGGGTGTTGGTCAGCGCCTCCTGCACGATCCGGTAGACGGCGTGGTCCACGGCCGAGGGCAGCGTCACCGGCTCGCCCGTGACGGTCAGGCTGGCGGGCAGCCCGGCGCTCCTGGCTTCGCCGATGAGCGCGGGCAGCCGGTCGGCCCCCACGCCGGTCGCGGCGTCCGGGCCGTCGTTGCCGTCGGCTCGCAGCACGTGCAGCAGCCGGCGCATCTCCGACATCGCCTGGCGGGCGGTCCGCTGGGCGCTCTCCAGCGCCTCGCGGGTGACCTCCTGCTCGGGCGCGAGCGTGGCCCGCGCGCCGCCGACCAGGGCGTTGATCACCGTGATGTGGTGCGCGACGACGTCGTGCAGCTCCCTCGCGATGCGCCGCCGCTCGGCCTGCACGGCGGCGTCGGCGGCCTCCAGCCTGCCGCGCTCGTTCAGCTCGGCCCTGGCCTTGACCAGCGCGCCGATGCCGGCCGGGATCGCGACGACGAAGGCACCGGCCAGGAACTGCCCGAGGCCCGGCCCCTTGATCTCCATCACCGTGCCGTAGGTGACGATCCCCACGACCGTCATGACCAGCGACGGACGGCCGGAGGAGTGACGAACCAGGCTGTAGAAGGCGATGCCCTCCGGGATGGTGGCCGACGTCACGAGTCCGGCCGCGATGCCGGCCACGTCGAACGCCGTCACGGCCCCGGCCACCAGCACCGGCCTGCTCCGGCGGACCAGCAGCAGCACGCTGGTCAGCAGGAAGTGCGCCGACCCCAGCGCCCCGTCGGCCCCCGTCTGGACGGACGACACGATCACCCCGAGGCCCGCGAACAGGGCGAGCACGACCACGATCGTGGTGTCGAAAACCCGGGGACGTCGGAAGAAATGGAAGATTCTGCGGAAAGGCCGCGCCCAGCGCACCATAAAACACTAAGTCACGAATTTTCTGATGCGACCGAGGCCGTCCCCGACGATCACCCGGGCTACAACCGGAACAGGGCGCTGCGGTAACGTCGGCGCAAGGTGAGGGACGCGCGGAGGGCGGGGCATGAGCCGAACGGCACGAGTCATCTGGGACGACGCTCTCACCTCCTACAACTTCGGCCCGAGCCACCCGCTGGCGCCCATCAGGGTCGAGCTGACGATCGCGCTCGCCCGCGCGCTCGGCGTCCTCGACAAGGTCGAGATGGCCGGCTGCGCGCCCGCCGGCGACGACGAGCTGGCCATGGTGCACGACCGCGGCTACATCGAGGCGGTCAAGGGCGTCTCCGTGGCCGGCGCGCCCGACCTGCGGGCGGGGCTCGGCACCACCGACAATCCGGCCTTCAAGGGCGTGCACGAGGCGTCCGCGCTGATCGCGGGGGCGTCCCTGGCGGCGGCGCGCGCGGTCTGGGAGGGCGCGGCCGAGCACGCGGTCAACGTCGCGGGCGGGCTCCACCACGCGATGCCGGCCGCGGCCAGCGGCTTCTGCGTCTACAACGACCCGGCCCTGGCCATCGCCTGGCTGCTGGAGCAGGGGGCCACGCGGGTGGCCTACGTCGACGTCGACGTGCACCACGGCGACGGCGTGCAGGCCGTCTTCTACGACGACCCCCGGGTGCTGACGATCAGCCTGCACGAGAGCCCGCGCACGCTGTTCCCGGGCACCGGCTTCCCGCACGAGACCGGCGCGGAGGGCACGGCCGTCAACGTGGCGCTCCCGGCCGGCTGCGGCGACTCCGGCTGGCTGCGCGCCTTCCACGCGGTCGTGCCGCCGCTGCTGCGCGAGTTCGGCCCGGAGATCCTGGTCACCCAGCACGGCTGCGACAGCCACGCCCTCGACCCCCTCGCCAACCTCATGCTCAGCATCGACGGCCAGCGCGCCGCCTACGCGGCCCTGCACGACCTGGCGCACGAGACGGCGGGCGGCCGGTGGATCGCGGTGGGCGGCGGCGGTTACGAGCTCGTCCAGGTCGTGCCGCGCATCTGGACGCACCTCATCGCCGAGGCCGCCGGCCATCCCGTCGATCCGGCCACGCCCACCCCCGACGCCTGGCGCCAGTACGTCAGGGAGCGCACCGGCGAGGCGCCCCCGCTGACCATGACCGACGGACGTACCCCGGAATTTCGCGACATCTCCGGCGGTTATGACCCAGCGGACCCCATCGACCGTGCGGTCATGGCGACCCGGCAGGCGGTGTTCCCTCTGCACGGCCTCGACCCGATGCCCTGACGACCGCCCCGACGACGCTCCGACGTCCTCGATGCCCCTGATGAGGAAGACCTGTGCTGAGCCGCGACGAACTCCGCCGACACCTGATCCACAGCCACATCGCCGGTGACGTCGCGACGTCGCGCGAGAACAACCTCGACCACTACAGCTCGCTGGCCAACCGCGACCCGTACTACATGCTCGGCCTGACGTTCGAGCAGCCGTGGACCTTCCGGGACGTCCTCGACCTGATGGCCAAGTCGGCCGGCGTGGTCGCCGATCCCGGCCACCGCCGGGGCCAGGACACCATCGACCCCGACCTGACGATCGACGCGATCGACGCCATGGCGGCGCGCATCGCGTCGGTGTTGTCGCGGCCGGCCCCGCGGGTGCTGTTCGCCACCGGCCACCCGACCGGGCTGCTCGCCGTCCACCTGCCGCTGGCCAGGTTCGCCGTCGAGCGCGGCGCGACGCTGCTCACCCCGGCCGAGGGCTGGACGTACGCCGGCTCCGGCTTCGGCCGTCCGCGCCGCATCCGCTACCTCCAGGACGTCGCCATGCTCGACGACCGCGGCGGCTTCGTGCACACCCACGACTCGGCCCCGATGCGGCACATGCTGGACGAGCTCGAAGGCGGGCTGCCCGACCTGGTGATCGCCGACCACGGCTGGGCGGGGGCGGCGGGCGAGGCGGGCGTGCCGACGGTGGCCTTCGCCGACAGCAACGACCCCGGCCTGTTCCTCGGCGAGGCCGAGGGAAAGATCGACGTGGTCGTGCCACTCGACGACAATGTGCTACCCCGCTATTACGCTCCGCTGACCGAGCGATTGGTCACTCTGGTCTCACGAGCCCTTTGAGTCGAAAACGGCCCTCCCCATACCGTCTTTTCGCGCCTGCATTCCAAGAGGCTCGCTGTCCCTTTGCCAACTTTTGATGGGGCTTGGGCGACTCTTATGTGTGGCAACTTGGACAGTTCCAAGGTCCAGGCGAGGTGCTCGGCCTGGCTGCTAACCAGCGACTTTACTGGTCCCGCTGACAGGTGGCTCCGCGGACTGAGAAAATAGGGGGTTTGCGCACCCGGAGTCCCGACTTACGCTGACGGCAGTACACGTGCGTGAGCAATGGCACCAGTGGGGATAACCCGGAAACACGTGCGGAAGAGGCGTCCGATGGGTGCAGGCGAAAGACCTCTCAGCGAGGTGAAGTTCCTGACCGTGGCTGAAGTCGCGACGGTCATGAGGGTGTCCAAGATGACGGTGTACCGGCTCGTCCACTCAGGGGAGCTGCCGGCCATCCGAGTTGGCCGGTCGTTCCGAGTGCCCGAGCAGGCGGTCCACGACTATCTGCGGGAGGCCTACATCGAGGCAGGTTGAAGTAGCGGCGCGCCCGAACGCGCCGTGAATTCGGTCGCGGGAGAAGCCCGGCCTGCGCACCACGAGGCCGGGCTTTCACCCCCCAAGGGGCGATCCACCCCCGATCGCCGGTAGTCTGTCACCCGGTGTGCGCTCGCACATCGATTCAGACTTGCTATCAGTACCTGGGGGTCCCGTGGGCTCTGTGATCAAGAAGCGCCGCAAGCGGATGGCCAAGAAGAAGCACCGCAAGCTGCTCAAGAAGACGCGCATCCAGCGGCGTAACAAGAAGTAACCGACGCAGCTGCGAGGCGCTGATGACCCACACCGTGCTTGTCACCGGGGTCTCGCGCCACATAGGCGCCCGGGTGGCGAGCGTCCTCGCGGCTGACCCGGAGATCAGCCGCGTCATCGGAGTGGAAACCGTGCCGCCCCCCTCGCTGACGCGGGACGGCGGCATCACTCTGGGCCGGACGGAGTTCGTCCGGGTCGATCTGCGCAGCCCCGACATCGCCGAGGTGATCGCGGCCGCGGACATCGACACCGTTGTGCACATGAGCCTGGTCAGCGCCCCGTCCAAGGGCGACGGCAGGGCTGCCATGAAGGAGCACAACGTCATCGGCACCATGCAACTGCTCGGTGCCTGCCAGCGGTCGTCGACCGTGCGGCGCGTGGTGGTGCGCTCCACCACCGCCGTCTACGGCTCGTCCTCGCGCGATCCCGCGGTGTTCACCGAGGATCTGGAGCCGCACGTCGGCCCGGTCCACGGCTACGCCAAGGACGCGGCGGAGGTCGAGGGCTACGTGCGCGGTTTCGCGCGCCGCCGCCCCGACGTGACGGTGTCGCTGCTGCGCTTCGCCAACTTCATGGGTCCGGGCGTCGACTCGCCGCTCACGCGTTACTTCACCCAGCCCGTCCTGCCGACGGTGTTCGGCTTCGACCCGCGGTTGCAGTTCGTCCACGAGGACGACGCGGTCGAGGTGCTGCGCAGGATGGCGAACGAAGACCACCCCGGCACGTTCAACGTGGCCGGGGCAGGCGTGTTGCTGCTGTCGCAGTGCGCGCGCCGGGCCGGGCGGGCGTCGCTGCCGCTGCTCGCGCCCGTCTTCCGCACGCTCGGCAACACCGTGCGCAGGCTCGGCCTCGTCGAGTACTCGCCCGAGCAGCTGCGGCTGATGAGCTACGGCCGGGCGGTCGACACCGCCAGGCTGGAGGCCGAGCTGGGCTGGCGGCCCAAGTACACCACCGCGGCGGCCTTCGACGACTTCGTGCGTTCGCGGGGTATGCACCCGTTCGGAGGTGTACGTCCGTGAGCGTGCCGCACGAGGAGGAAGGCCGGGTGATCCCGATCAGCGCCGCGCCGTCCTACGAGGAGCCCGACCCGCTGGCCCGGCTGCTGGCCTTCGTCCGCCGGCGCATCACCGGCGAGTACGAGGTCGACGAGTTCGGCTACGACCCCGAGCTGACCGACAAGGTGCTGCTTGAGCTGATCAGGCCGCTCTAT
The DNA here is from genome assembly GCF_040298265.1 of Nonomuraea sp. NPDC001636. Classification (NCBI taxonomy): domain Bacteria; kingdom Bacillati; phylum Actinomycetota; class Actinomycetes; order Streptosporangiales; family Streptosporangiaceae; genus Nonomuraea; species Nonomuraea sp. NPDC001636. The sequence continues at coordinate 58,045 of NZ_JBEOZT010000014.1, read as the reverse complement.
CACCGCTGGTTCAGGGTCGAGACGGCCGAGCTGAAGAACGTGCCCGCCGAGGGCGGCGCGCTGGTGGTGGCCAACCACTCCGGCACGCTGCCGATCGACGCGCTCATGATGCAGGTCGCCCTGCACGACGAGGCGGGCCGCGCCGTCCGCCTGCTCGGGGCCGACCTGGTCTACCAGCTCCCGCTGCTCGGTCACCTGTCCCGCAAGACCGGCCACACGCTGGCCTGCCCCGAGGACGCCGACCGGCTGCTGCGCAAGGGCGAGCTGGTCGGCGTGTTCCCCGAGGGCTTCAAGGGCGTCGGCAAGCCGTTCTCCGAGCGCTACAAGCTGCAGCGGTTCGGCCGGGGCGGGTTCGTGGCCTCGGCGATCCGCGCGGGCGTGCCGATCGTGCCCACGGCCATCGTGGGGGCCGAGGAGATCTATCCGAAGATCGGCGACCTGAAGTTCCTGGCCCGCATCCTCGGCGTCCCCTACCTGCCGATCACGCCGTTCTTCCCGCTGCTCGGGCCGCTCGGGCTGGTGCCGCTGCCGTCCAAGTGGATGATCGAGTTCGGCGAGCCGATCCGCACCGACGAGTACGAGCCCGCCGCGGCCGACGACCCGATGCTGGTGTTCAACCTGACCGACCACGTGCGCGAGGTCATCCAGCAGATGCTCAACGAGTTGCGGCTGCGCAGAGGGCCGGCCTTCCCGCCGTTCCTGTGAAGGGTGCAACCGGTCGCGGCCGGCCGGTGTTCTGCGGGTGTAGTCACTGACACCCGAGAGGAACCTCTTCGATGGATCTCCAGCTTTCCGGCCGTGTGGCCGTCGTCACCGGCGCGTCCAAGGGCATCGGCCTGGCCGTCGCGCGCACCCTGGCGGAGGAGGGCGTGCACGTCGTGGCGGCCTCGCGGACCGCGCCCGACGCCAAGGTGACGCACGTCGCGGTGGACCTGATGGACCCGCAGGCGCCCGCCCGGGTGATCGCCCGAGCCGTCGAGGAGTTCGGCGGGGTGGACATCCTGGTCAACAACGCCGGCGGGCCGCCCCCCGGCGTGACGCTGCCCCGGATCGGGTTCATGGCGCCGGGCGACGACGACTGGCAGGCCATGTTCGAGTTCAACCTGTTCGCGGCCGTACGCATGATCCGCGCGGCCGTGCCCCTCATGGTGGAGCGCGGCGGCGGCTCGATCGTGAACATCTCCTCCGGCTCGGCCCGCCAGCCCGGGGCCATGAACGTGGACTACGGTGCGGCCAAGGCCGCCGTGAACCACGTGAGCAAGGCCGTCTCGGAGGAGTACGGCCCGCAGGGCGTCCGGGTGAACACGATCTCGCCCGGCCCGGTGCTGACCGACTGGTGGACCAAGGACGGCGGCGCCGCCGACGTCATCGCCGGGATGGCCGGGGCCTCGAAGGAGGACGTCATCACCCAGGTCGCCCCCGGCATGATGAAGCTGGCCACCGGACGCCTGGTGAGCCCGCAGGAGATCGCCGACATGGTCGCCCTGCTGGTCTCGCCGCGCTCGGGCAGCACGACCGGCGCCGACATCGCCGTGGACGGCGGGTTCCTGAAGGAGATCTGAACCCTTTTGGCGGGTTGTGGCAAGACATCCGTGACCGATTCTCCACAGAAGGGCGGAGATGATCACGCAACCCGCCACCAGGGGGGCGGACTCGGAGCTCGTGAGCGCCTCCCTGACCGAGCCGGAGGCGTTCGCCGAGCTGTTCGACCGCTACTCCGCCATGCTCTACCGGTACGTCTCCAAACGCCTCGGCCCTGAGCCCGCCGAGGATCTCGTCGGCGAGACGTTCCTCGTCGCGTTCTCCCGCCGCAAGAGCTACGACCTGTCCTGCCCCGACGCCAGGCCGTGGCTCTTCGGCATCCTCACCAAGCTCATCTCCCGCCACCACCGCAAGGAGGCGGCGCGGTACCGGGCGTTCCTGCGGTCCCCCCTCGACCAGGACGTGGAGTCGCCCGCCGACCGCGTCGCCGCGGGGGTCACGGCGCAGGCCGCCCGTCCCCGCCTGGCGGGCGCGCTGGCCGCGCTGCCCGCCAAGGACCGGGACGTCCTGCTGCTGATCGCCTGGGGCGACCTCACCTACGAAGAGGTCGCCCAAGCCCTCGGCATCCCGATCGGAACCGTGCGCTCCCGCCTCAACAGGGGCAGGCGGAAGGTGCGGGCCGCGCTCGGCGACACCAACCCCATGCTGGCGGAGGAGTGACCATGGACGACCTGCGGATGCTCCGCGACCTCGGCGGGGAACTGGAGCACGAGCCGCCCCCGACGCTCGCCCGCCAGCGCGACCGCCTGCTGCGGGAGCGCCCACGCCGCAGATGGAACGCCTACTGGACGGCCGGCCTGGTCGCCGTGGGCACGGCCGCGGCCGTCGCGGTGCCGACCATGCTGGTCAACAGCAACATCGTGGCCGCTCCGTCGACGGGCGTGCGGCCGGTCGACATCACCGGCGCCCGCAACATCCTGGTGATCGGCTCCGACACGCGCGGCGGGCCGGGCAACGCCGACTACGGCCCCGCCATGGCCAGGACCCCCGACAAGGGCGGCAGGCGCTCCGACACCATCCTGCTCGTGCACGTGCCCGCCGACCGCGGCCAGGCCGTCGGGGTCAGCGTGCCGCGCGACTCGATCGTGCAGATCCCGTCGTGCGGGTCCGACCCGGCGCGGAAGGACATGATCAACTCGGCGTACAACAGCGGGGGAGCGGGCTGTCTGGTCAAGACGCTGGAGAAGCTGACCGACGTCCGCATCGACCACACGGTCGAGGTCGACTTCGCCGGCTTCAAGGGCATGGTGGACGCGCTCGGCGGCGTGCAGATCACGCTCAGGTCGCCCGTGGACGACAAGGCGTCGAAGCTGAAACTGCCCGCGGGCAAGGTCATGCTCAACGGCGAGAGCGCCCTCGGCTACGCCCGCCTGCGCCGCTACGGCGACGGCTCGGACGTCCAGCGGATCAAGCGGCAGCAGATCCTGCTGCTGGCCATGCTGAAGAAGGCGAGGAGCACGGTCGCCGACCCGGCCCGGCTGCGCGACTTCGTCGGCGAGGTGCGCAAGTCGGTCAAGACGGACCTGAGCCTGGAGGCCATGGTCGAGCTGGCCAGGGCCACGTCCGCGACGCAGGTGACGTTCGTCACCGTGCCCTGGAAACCGGCCCAGGACGACCCCAACCGGATCGAGTGGCGGCAGCCGGACGCCCAGAAGCTGTTCGAACGCCTGCGATGACCGGCGCCGGCGCGCGCCCGGCCGTGGACGTCAAGGAGCCGTCCCGCCGGGCCGCGCCGGCGGCCTCGTCCGCGGGCGGCTAGTGGGAGCGGTAGTGCCTGCGCAGGGCGATGCCCGCCGCCACGCCGCCCGCGATCGCGCCGACCCCGGCCGCGATCGGCAGGGCGGTCAAGGTGGCCTTGCGGCCGGTGCGGAAGTCTTTGACCGGCCAGTCGTGCTTCCTGGCGTGCTCGCGCAGCTCGCTGTCGGGGTTGATCGCCACCGCGCTGCCGACCAGCGACAACATCGGCAGGTCGTTGGCCGAGTCGCTGTAGGCCGTGCAGCGGGTCAGGTCGAGCCCTTCGCGGCGGGCCAGCGCGCGCACCGCCTCCGCCTTGGCCGGGCCGTGCAGCAGGTCGCCCACCAGGTGGCCGGTGTAGACGCCGCCGGCGGTCTCGGCGACCGTGCCGAGCGCGCCGGTGAGGCCGAGCCGCTGGGCGATGACCCGGGCCAGCTCGACGGGCGTGGCCGTGACGAGCCAGACGCGCTGGCCGGCGTCGAGGTGGCTCTGCGCGAGCGCGCGGGTGCCGCCCCAGATGCGGTCGGCCATGACCTCGTCGTAGATCTCCTCGCCGAGGCGGACGACGTCGTCGACCTTGGCGCCCGCGACGAAGGCGAGCGCGGTCTCCCTGGCGACCGCGATGTGCTCCGGGTTCTCGTTGCCGCGCAGCCGGAACACGGCCTGGCCGACGGCGAACTTCAGCAGATCGGATGTGGTGAACATGCCGCGCGTGGCCAGCCCGCGGGCGAAGTGGTAGATGGACGCGCCGCGCATCATGGTGTTGTCGACGTCGAAGAAGGCCGCCGCCTCCAGGTCCGGCTCAACCGGCTCGGTAGGCGCGACGGTGACCGCCGCCCGCGCCGCGGCCTCGCCGGCGGCCTCGGCCTCAACCTCGTGTCGTCGTCGCATTAGCCGCCACATGCGGTTCAGCTTACCTAGCCGGTGCCACGAGCCCCTCGATGTAGTCGAGGTAGCCGGCGGCCTGTCCCTTCTGTGCCTCGTTGAGGTGGTCCAGCATCGGCTCGACCGTCTCACGCTGCTTCTGGGCGAACTTCTTGATCTTGGACGAGCGGGGCTGCGTACGCGTCAGCCTGCTGATCCCGGAGCGGGTGGAGTCCTCCATGTCCTTGAGCGTCTGGCCGACCAGCGGGCTGTCGGTGGACGAGCCGAGCAGGCTGGCGACCTCCTTGGCGCGGGTCTCGGCCGAGGCCAGCTCGCGCTCGCCGCGCTGGGCGTCGTCGGTGCTCAGGTGCACGAGCGTGCTCTCCGCGGCCCTCTTGAGCGGGTAGAGCGTGTCGCCCGGGACCGCCTGGTACGTGGCGAACGACGCCACCATCACGGCCGCCGCCAAGCCGAGCGTGGCGACCTGGGACAGCAGCGGACGGCGCCGGCGGCGTACGGACGGGACGGGCGGGACGGCCGGGCCCGGCGCGCGCTCCTCGTCGGGGGCCGTCAGCAGCAGGCGGCCGGAGACCAGGTCCTCGCGCAGGCGCTCGCGGAACGCCGGCCCGGGCCCGCCGCCCAGAGACGGGCCGTGCAGCTCCGTGAGACGCTCGATGACGAGCTCCCGCCGCCTGCGCGCCCTACTCATGACAGCTCCCTGAGGGATCCAGCCGTGTCAACTGGCCTAACGAGGTGCGGGTGGGAGAGGTTACGCCAGGTCGTGCTTGAGTGCCCTGGCAAGCGTTCGAATGGCCCGAAACTGCAGCGCTTTGATCGCTCCACTCTTCTTCCCCATGATCAACGCGGTTTCCGCGAGCGAGAGGCCGTGCAGGAAGCGCAGCACCACGCATTCCTGCTGGTCGGGATTGAGATCGCGGACGGCGCGCAGCACCCGGTCGTTGATGATGGCCGTGACCACCGCGTTCTCCGGGATGTGCGCGCCTTCGAGCGGCACGTCGATCAGCTCTCCCGTCGGGATCTCCAGTCGGTAGCGGCCGGACTTGAAGTGGTCGGCCACCAGGTTCCTCGCGATGGTGACGAGCCAGGCGCCGAAGTCGCGGCCCTGCCAGGTGAAGTCGCCGATCCTGCGCAGAGCGCGCAGGAAGGTCTCGCTGGTCAGGTCCTCGGCGAGCTGGTGGGAGCCGACCCGGAAATAGATGTAGCGGTAGACGAGGTCCACATAGCGGTCGTAGAGCGTGCCAAAGGAGTCCGTGCATCCGTTCTTGGCGTGCAGCACCAGCGTGCGGATGTCGTCGGGCACTTCTTCGCGCACGCCAAGCTCGCCCGTCCGGGCAGGTCCAGCGACCGCTGGAGCAAGCAGCCCGGCGAACGGCCACGAATCAGGCATCCGGTATCCCTAGGGGTAAGGGGTGCGGCGTGCTCGAATACTCTAGAAATCAACTGGAAATTCCACAATCCGCGCCTGTTGGCCTGGCTACGAGTATTCGCCCTATACCGTATAGGCGCATACCCCACAGCCTGCGGCGAAGCCCCTCATGGAGCGCCTGTTTCCTCTTCGGCTACCGGCCGGGAGGCATCGTCCGGCAGCATTGGAGTCACCATGGAGATCCTCGTTGCTGTCATAGCCCTTGCCGGTGCGCTCCTGGCCGCCGTCGCGACCGGAGCCCTGATCCGCCGGCTGCGCGACGAGCCCGAGGGGTGGTTGATCGCCTGGACCGTTGCAGCTGGAGCCCTGTGCCTGTCGCTGGCCGCGATCGGCGTCGGTCACGTCCTGGGGTTCGGGCCGGTCACGTTCCGCCTCTACCAGGTGACCGGGTCGCTGCTCGCGCCGCTCTGGCTGGCCGTGGGCCTGATCCAGCTGCTGTCCGACAAGGTGCCGCCGAGGTTCCTGGCCTGGCTGTTCGGCATCGCGCTCACCGTCGTCTCCGTCGCGATCCTGACCTTCGACCCGCTCAGGTCCACCGACCTGGGCAAGACGCTGCCGTCCGGCTCGGCCATGTGGGGGCTCATCCCGGACAAGCTGCTCATCGGCGTGCACGCGATCGACGTGCTCGTCCTGCTGGCGTGCGTGGTGGTGGCCGGGCTCAAGTGGCGCGGCGGCGACGAGTACGACACCGACAACCTCCACGCGGTCCTGGTCATCGCGCCGTCCAGCATCGCCCTGGTGGGGGCCATGCGGTTCTCGGTGCCGCCGCTGTTCACCACCGCGCTGCTCGCGGTGGGCGCGGCGGCGATCTGGTACACCGTGCTGCGCCCGCTGGCGCCGTACGAGGACGACGAGGACGACCTGGAGACGCCGCACGACGACGTGGAGCGCCGGCCGGGCCGCAGGGTCGCGCCCGAGCCCATGCCGGTCCCGGTGCCGGCCGCCGAGCCGCCTCCCGTGGCGCCCCCGCGCCGCTCGCCCGGCCTGGGCGACCTGGTGGCCGAATACCGGGCGGGCGACCAGCAGGTCGACTACGCCGCCCGGATGGGGGCCGCGCCCGAATCGGGCCCCGCGACCGGCTACATCATGAACGGCTCCCCGCCCCCGCGCATGGACACCTCCCCGCGCATGGACGCCCAGCCGCCCCGGCCCGACTACGCGATGCCCGGCACCGGCGTGGCCTACCCGGGCGCCGAGCTGTTCAGCCCGTCGCAGCCCCAGCAGGCCGGCGGCAGGCCCTCGCCCAGCATCTACGGCCTGCTCACCGTCTTCACCATCATGGACGGCGCCGGCGACGCGTTCGACCGCCTGGCCGAGGCCACCGTCGAGGCCGTGCGCCGCGGCGAGCCCGACACGCTCGTCTACGCCTGCCACGCCGTCAAGTCGGCCCCCCTGCAGCGCATCGTCTACGAGCTCTACCGCGACGAGGTCGCCTACCGCGACCACCAGCGCCAGCCGCACGTCGAGCGGTTCCTGAGCGAGCGTCAGGCGATGGTGCTGGCCACCAACGTCATCGAGCTCAACGTCAACGCCGCGAAGGTGGTGCCGCTGCCCACCGTCATGTTCTGACCGTCACGTCCTAGAGGCGAGGGCGGCGCGCAGGCGGGCCTCGTCGACCCGCCAGAAGTCGTGCTGCACGCCGTCGATCAGCGTCACCGGGATCATCTCCCAGTACTTCTCCCTGAGCTCCTCGGAGGAGTCGATGCTGACCTCCTCCCACGGCACGCCCAGCTCTCCGGCCACCCTGGCGATGACCGCGCGGGCGTCGTCACAGAGGTGGCAGCCGGGTTTGCCGAGCAAGGTGATGCGATGCATGTCCCCAACCGTAGCGCCCCTACTTTGTGCATCGGTTCACAAAGGGATTAACCTGAAAGACGGTTCTAATCCGTTCAGCGGTCCCCACCGCCCGTTCCCTGGAGCTCCGGCACGTGAAGAGCCCGTCCCAGTCCCGTGACCGCGGCATCCCCGAGGCGACGGTCGCCAGGCTTCCGTTGTACCTGCGGGCGCTGCACGGGATGGCGGAGCGCGGCGTCGCGACCGTGAGCTCGGAGGACCTGGCCGTGGCCGCGGGCGTGAACTCGGCCAAGCTCCGCAAGGACCTTTCGCACCTCGGCTCGTACGGCACCCGCGGCGTAGGCTACGAGGTGGAGTACCTCGTCTACCAGATCTCCCGCGAACTCGGCCTGACCCAGGACTGGGCGGTCGCGATCGTCGGGGTCGGCAACCTCGGCCGCGCCCTGGCGAACTACGGCGGCTTCGTCTCCAGGGGCTTCCGCGTGGCCGCGCTCTTCGACGCCGACCCCGAAGTCGTGGGCGACACCATCGCGGGGTTGAATGTGGAGCACATCGACGAACTGGAAGCCGTCATCAAGCGGCGTGGAGTCTCGATCGTGGTACTGGCGACACCGGCGGCAGCGGCGCAGGAAGTGTGCGATCGTGTTGTCGCCGTGGGCGTGACCAGCATCCTGAACTTCGCCCCAGTCGTTCTCACCGTTCCGGACACCGTCGACGTCCGGAAGGTCGACCTGTCAATCGAACTGCAGATTCTCGCGTTCCACGAGCAGCGCAAGGCTGGGGGGCCACTCATGGCGGTGGACGGTCAATGAGCGTTCTGGCGATCGGACTCAGCCACCGGACCGCTCCGGTGGCGCTGCTCGAACGCGTCTCGGTGACCGGTGACGCGCTGGTCAAGCTGCTGCACGACGTGCAGCAGGACACCAGCGTCGCGGAGGCCATGGTGATCTCGACCTGCAACAGGGTCGAGATCTACGTCACGGTCGACCGCTTCCACGCCGCGGTCACCTCGATCAGCGGGCTGCTGGCCGTCCACTCCGGCGTGCCGGCCGACGAGCTGACCCCGCATCTCTACGTGCACTACGAGGAGCGGGCCGTCGAGCACCTGTTCTCGATGGTGTGCGGCCTCGACTCCATGGCCGTCGGCGAGGGCCAGATCCTGGGCCAGGTCCGCCAGGCGCTCAAGCTCGCCCAGAAGCACGGCACGGTCGGCGCGACCCTCAACGAGCTGACGCAGCAGGCGCTGCGCGTCGGCAAGCGCGCCCACACCGACACCGGCATCGACCAGGCCGGCCCCTCGCTGGTCTCGGCGGGCCTCGCGCTCGCCGGCGACCTGGCCGGGCGGCGCGCGCTGGTGGTGGGCGCGGGCTCGATGAGCTCGCTGGCCGCCGTCACGCTGCAGCGCGCCGGGGTCACCGACATCGTCGTGGCCAACCGCACGTACGAGCGGGGCGCGCGGCTGGCCGAATCGGTCGGCGGCCGGGCCGTCGCGTTCGCCGCCGTGCGCGAGGAGCTGGCGGACGCCGACATCGTGATCACCTGCACCGGCGCCGGGCGGCACGTCATCACCCCCGACATGCTGACCAGGGGCGTGTTCCTGCTCGACCTGGCGCTGCCGCACGACATCGACCCGGCCGTGCGCGAGGTGCCCGGCGTCACGCTGGTCGACCTGGAGACGATCCAGGAGTCCGGCGTCGGCTCGCGCGGCGGCGACGCCGTAGAGTCTGTGCGCGCGCTCGTCGCCGAGGAGCTGAACGCCTACCTCGACGCCGCCCGCGCCGCCCGCGTCACCCCGACCGTGGTGGCGCTGCGCAGCAAGGCGGCGGGCGTGGTGGAGTCCGAGCTGGGCCGCCTGATGATGCGCATGCCCGATCTCGACGACAAGGCCAGGGACGAAATCGCCATGACCGTGCAGAGGGTCGTTGACAAACTGCTTCACGAGCCGACTGTGCGTGTCAAGCAGCTCGCCGCCGGTCCAGGGGGCGATCATTATGCGGAAGCCCTGCGTGAATTGTTCAATCTCGATCCGAAGATGCCCGCGGCCGTGAGGGAGGTGGAGCTGTGAACCTGCGGTTGGGCACCCGCCGCAGCCTGCTGGCGACCACGCAGTCCCAGATGGTGGCCGACGCCCTCACGGCGCGCACCGGGCACCCGGTCGAGCTGGTGGGCGTGACGACCTTCGGCGACGTGACCAAGGCGCACCTGGCGCAGCTCGGCGGCACCGGCGTGTTCGTCAGCGCGTTGCGCGACAAGCTGGTCGAGGGCGAGATCGACTTCGCCGTCCACTCGTTGAAGGACCTGCCGACCAAGCAGGACCCGCGCTTCACGCTGGCCGCGCTCCCCGAGCGCCACGACCACCGCGACGCGCTGGTCGGCCCGCACAAGTTCGCCGACCTGCCCGCCGGGGCCAGGGTCGGCACGGGCTCGCCGCGCCGCGTCGCCATGCTGAGCGCGCTCCGCCCCGACCTGGAGTACGTCCCGATCCGCGGCAACGCCGACACGCGCATCGGCAAGGTCGCCGCGGGCGAGCTCGACGCCGTCGTGCTGGCCAGCGCCGGGCTCACCAGGCTCGGCCGCGGCGGCGAGATCGCGCAGATCTTCGAGGTCGAGGAGCTGCTGCCCGCCCCCGGCCAGGGCGCGCTCGCCGTGGAGTGCCTGGCCGCGCGCACCGACCTGATCGAGACCCTGTCCGTGCTCGACGACCCGTGCACGCGCAGCGCGGTGACCGCCGAACGCGCCGTGCTGTCCGCCCTGGAAGCAGGCTGCGCCGCACCCGTGGGTGCTTTCGCGGCCGATCACGGGCACACTCTGAACCTGACCGCCGTGGTCGTCTCCATCGACGGCCGCGAAGCGGTCCGCAAGTCCGCCGCCGGTTCTCCTTCGGAGGCTGCACAGCTGGGCCGCCTCCTGGCGGCCGAGATGATCGCCGAAGGGGCCGACAGATTGATGGGGGAGCAATCCCATTGAGCTCCGATAGTCCAACCTCCGGATTCGTCGCCTTCGTGGGGGCGGGTCCCGGTGACCCCAACCTGCTGACGCTCCGCGCCGCCGAACTTCTCGGCAAGGCGGACGCCGTCGTGCTCGACGACGAGCAGTCCGGCCCGCTGCTCAAGCACTGCCGCGAGGGCGTCGAGGTCGCCGAGGGCGACTACGTCCAGCGGGCCAAGGCGGGCCAGCTCGTGGTGCGCCTGTGCGCGGGCGACCCCATGTTGTTCTCCTCGATCGACGACGAGGTCGCGGCCTGCGTGGCGGCGGAGGTGGACTTCGAGATCGTGCCCGGCGTGCCGCCCGCGACCGCGGTGCTCACCTACGCCGGCATCCCGGCGGCCACGGCCGTGCCCGAGTTCCGCGTCGTCGACGCCGCTCAGGAGCAGGACTGGTCGTCCCACGCCGCCACCCGCGGCACGCTGGTGATCTACAACGGCATCAGCGAGGCCGTCGCCATCGGCAAGGCGCTGATCGCCGGCGGCAAGCCCGACACCACGCCGGTCGCCGTCAGCAGCGGCGGCACCACCACCGAGCAGTACACCGTCGTGTCCTCGCTCGGCCGGCTGCAGGCCGACCTGAAGCACGCCGGGTTCACCGAGCCCGCGCTGATCGTGGTCGGCGAGGCCGTGGGGCAGCGCGAGCGGCTGTCGTGGTTCGAGACCAAGCCGCTGTTCGGCTGGCGGGTGCTGGTGCCGCGGACGAAGGAGCAGTCCCGCAGCCTGTCCGAGCAGCTCGTGGCCTACGGCGCGGTGCCCGAGGAGGTGCCGACCATCTCCGTCGAGCCGCCGCGCACGCCGCAGCAGATGGACCGCGCCATCAAGGGCCTGGTCACCGGCCGCTACGAGTGGGTGGCCTTCACCAGCGCCAACGCCGTCAAGGCGGTGCGCGAGAAGTTCGAGGAGTACGGGCTCGACGCGCGGGCGTTCGCCGGGCTCAAGGTGGCCGCCGTGGGCGAGGCCACCTCGCGGGCCCTGGTCGAGTTCGGTGTCAAGCCCGACCTGCTGCCCTCGGGGGAGCAGTCCTCAGAAGGGCTCGTGGCCGAGTGGCCGCCCTACGACTCGATGCTCGACCCGATCAACCGGGTACTGCTGCCCCGGGCCGACATCTCGACCGACACGCTGGTGGCCGGGCTCACCGAGCTGGGCTGGGAGTGCGACGACGTGACGGCGTACCGGACGGTGCGCGCCGCGCCGCCGCCCGCGCCCATCCGCGAGGCGATCAAGGGCGGCGGCTTCGACGCCGTGCTGTTCACCTCGTCCTCCACCGTGCGCAACCTGGTCGGCATCGCGGGCAAGCCGCACAACGTCACCGTGATCGCGGTGATCGGGCCGCAGACGGCCAAGACGGCCGAGGAGTTCGGGCTCCGGGTCGACGTCATGTCCGACAAGCCATCCGCATCAGCCCTGGCCGCAGCGCTGGCCGAGTTCGGTGCCAAGCAGCGCCAGGCGGCCGTGGCCGCGGGTGACAGCCCGCGCAGGCCGTCCCAGAACCGCCGTGGCGCCAGGAGGAGGGCCAAGTGAGCGCCCAGTACCCCGTCGCACGTCCCCGGCGTCTGCGTCGCAGCCAGGCGCTGCGCCGGATGGTGTCGGGCACGCGGCTGCACGCCGCGGACCTGATCCTGCCGCTGTTCGTCAAGGAGGGCATCGACGCGCCGCAGCCGGTGTCGTCCATGCCGGGCGTGCTCCAGCACACCCGCGACTCGCTGCGCAAGGCCGCGCACGACGCGGCCGAGGCGGGCGTGGGCGGCCTGATCCTGTTCGGCATCCCCGCGGTCAAGGACGCGACCGGGTCGGCGGCCGACGACCCCGACGGCATCCTCCAGGTCGCGCTGCGCGAGGTGAGCGCCGAGGTCGGCGACGCCCTCGTGGTCATGGCCGACACCTGCCTCGACGAGTTCACCGACCACGGCCACTGCGGGATCCTGACGCCGTCCGGCGAGGTGGACAACGACGCCACGCTGGAGCGTTACGCCTCCATCGCGCTGGCCCAGGCCGCCGCCGGCTCCCAGATGATCGCGCCGAGCGGCATGATGGACGGCCAGGTCGGCGCCATCCGCGCCGCGCTCGACGGGGCCGGCCACGCCGACGTCCCGATCCTGTCCTACTCCGTCAAGTACGCCTCCGCCTTCTTCGGCCCGTTCCGCGAGGCCGCCGAGTGCGCCCCGCAGTTCGGCGACCGCAGCACCCACCAGCAGGACCCGGCCGGTCCGCTGGAGGAGGCGCTGCGCGAGGTCAGGCTCGACCTGGCGGAGGGCGCCGACGCCGTCATGGTCAAGCCGGCGCTGGCCTACCTCGACGTCATCACCCGGGTGCGCGACGCGGTCGACGTGCCGGTGGCGGCCTACCAGGTGAGCGGCGAGTACGCGATGGTCGAGGCGGCGGCGGCCAACGGCTGGATCGACCGCGACCGGACGATCATGGAGTCGCTGGTCGCCATCAAGCGCGCCGGCGCCGACATGATCCTCACGTACTGGGCGACGGAAGTGGCGCGCCAGCTCTAACCAAGGGGTTTCCCGTCAACTCCTGAGGCGTGTGCGTTAGAGTGCGATGACAAGTGCTGGTGTGTCCCGCGGTGTGCGAACGGCCCGGAGCCGGGACCTCCTCAGGCGCTGACTCGACGGGAGACACCATGGTGGGGGTACCACTGGCTCGGCGTACCAGAAAGCGGTCGCGGCCGACACGCATCGATTCCGTGCTGGAGTACGCGTCCCTGGGCTGGCCCGTGGTGCCGGGAGCCTTTCCGCTGCGGCACGGCCCGCGCGCGTGTTCGTGCGACCGCGTCGGCTGTCCCGACCCCGGCGCCCATCCGCTCTCGCCCGCCTGGCACATGCAGGCCACGACGGACACGACGCTGCTGACCCGCTGGTGGGAGAGCGAGCCGGAGGCCAACGTGATCCTGCCCACAGGGCGCGTGTTCGACGTGTTCGACGTACCGCTCGCCGCCGGCCTGTCGGCCCTCACCAGGATCGACGCCGCCGGAGCCCACCCAGGCCCGGTCGCCGCTCAAGGCGACCGGGTCTTGTTTTATGTGGCCACCCGCGGCAACCCCGAGGACGAGGACGAGTGGTGGTCCTGCCAGCTCGACTGCGACCCGGCCACCATCGACGACACGCCGGGCCTGCGCTGGCACTGCCGCGACAGCTACGTGCTCGCGCCGCCCTCCATGCTGCCCTCGGGCCAGCCGGTGTCCTGGCTGCGGCCCCCGGACGGCCGTCCGCTGCCCGACCCGCTGCGCATCCTGGAATGGCTCGCCGACTGAGCACGCCCCGCGGCGGGGGCACGGACCTGCGGGACTAACCTGGGTCGGGTGAGCCGTACACAGAACTCCGAAGACCTTTTCACCCGCGCCAGGGAAGTGGTGCCCGGCGGCGTCAACTCGCCCGTGCGCGCGTTCGGCGCGGTGGGCGGCACGCCGCGTTTCATGGCCTCGGGCCAGGGGCCGTACATCACCGACGTCGACGGCAACCGCTACGTCGACCTGGTCTGCTCCTGGGGCCCGATGATCCTCGGCCACCGGCATCCCGCGGTCGTCGAGGCCGTCTCCGGCGCGGTCGCGCACGGCTTCTCCTACGGCACCGCCACGCCGGGCGAGGTCGAGCTGGCCGAGGAGATCGTCTCCCGGATGGCGCCGGTCGAGAAGGTGCGCCTGGTCAGCTCCGGCACCGAGGCGACGATGAGCGCGGTGCGCCTGGCGCGCGGCTTCACCGGGCGGTCCAAGGTGATCAAGTTCGCCGGCTGCTACCACGGGCACGTCGACGCCCTGCTGGCCTCGGCCGGGTCAGGGGTGGTGACGTTCGGGCTGCCGGACACGCCCGGGGTGACCGGGGCGTCGGCGGCCGACACGATCGTGCTGCCGTACAACGACATCCAGGCGGTGGCGGAGGCGTTCGCGGCCGCCGACGTGGCCTGCGTGATCACCGAGGCGTGCCCGGCGAACATGGGGGTCGTCCCGCCGCTCGACGGGTTCAACGCCCGGCTGCGCGAGCTGTGCACGGCCAACGGTGCGCTGCTCATCGTCGACGAGGTGCTGACCGGCTTCCGCGTCTCGTCCGCCGGCTGGTACGGCCTCGACCCGGTCGACGCCGACCTGATGACGTTCGGCAAGGTCATGGGCGGCGGGCTGCCCGCGGCGGCGTTCGGCGGCCGGGCCGACGTGATGGCCTTCCTGGCTCCGGAGGGGCCGGTCTACCAGGCGGGCACGCTGTCCGGCAATCCGCTGGCGTGCGCCGCGGGCCTGGCCACCCTGCGTGCCCTCGACGCCGACGCCTACGCGCGCATCGACGCCGCGGCGCTCGCGGTGGGCGACGCGGCGGCCGAGGCGCTGGCGAAGGCGGGCGTGCCCCACCGGTTGCAGCGTGCCGGCAGCCTGTTCTCCATCTTCTTCGCCGACGCCGAGGTGACGAACTTCGACCAGGCCAAGGCCCAGAACACGGCGGCCTTCACCGCGTTCTTCCACGCGATGCTCGACCAGGGCGTCTACCTGCCGCCGTCGGCGTACGAGGCGTGGTTCCTGTCGGCCGCGCACGACGACGAGGCGCTCAACCGGATCGCCGAGGCCCTGCCGGCAGCGGCGAAGGCGGCCGCGGCGGTTCTGTAGCCCGGCGCGGCCTGGTGCCGGCGTACAGCACGCCGGCGACGATGAGGGCCGCGGCCAGGAGCTTCGTCCAGGAGAGGGGCTCGCCGGTCACCAGCGCGGCCGACGACATGCCGAACACCGGCACCAGCAGCGTGTACGGCGCCACGGTCGAGGCGTCGTACCGGCGCAGCAGCCAGCCCCACACGCCGAACCCGCCGAGCGTCGAGACGAAGGCCACGTAGGCCAGCGACAACCAGCCCTCGGCGGGGGCCGTCAGCACGGGCGGCCCCTCGACCAGCAGCGACAGCAGCAGGAGAGGCGGCGCGGAGAAGGCGCTCACCCAGACCATGAACCGCAGCGAGTCCGGCGGCGCGGCCCTGCGCTGCACCACGTTGCCGAGCCCCCAGGCCGCGGCGGCGGCCACGCACAGGGCGAAGGCGCCCAGCGGGCCGGACACCCCGAAGTCGAACGCGACCAGCGCCAGCCCGCCGAAGGCGACCGCCAGGCCGAGGACGCGGCGGGCGGTGAGCCGCTCCCCGAGCAGCGTCACCGCGAACAGCACGGTGAACAACGCCTGCATCTGCAGGACGAGAGAGGTCAGTCCGGCCGGCATGCCCGCTCGCATGCCCACCAGCAACAGGCCGAACTGACCCACTCCGAGAGTGGCCGCCACCCCGGCGACCCAGCGCCACGGGACTCCCGGCCGCCCCGCGAGCAGCAGGGCGGGGAACGCCGCCAGGGTGAACCTGATCCCCGCGTACAGCAGGGGAGGGAAGTGCTTCAGGCCGACCTGCATGACGACGAAGTTGAAGCCCCACACGGCCGCGAGGCCGACGGCGAGGGCGAGGTGGCGGGGGCTCACGCAGAGCGGGTCTTCTGGTACCGGTTGCGCTGCTCGCGAGCCTGCTCGGCGAGGACCTTCAGGTACGAGGTGGAACGGATCTCGGGCTTCCTGCTCTTAATGATTCGCATGCATATATTTTCATCTGCTTCAGATACAAGGACAAGCGAGACTTTCTACGCTAAACCCTTTAGTCTGGCTTACATGTTGGACCTGAACCGGCTCAAGGCACTTCACGCCGTGCACGTGTACGGGTCGGTCGGCGCGGCCGCCGACGCGCTCATGGTCACGCCGTCGGCCGTCAGTCAGCAGATCGCCAAGCTGGAGCGGGAGACGGGCGCCCGGCTCATGGAGCGCAGCGGCCGGGGCGTGCGGCTGACCGACGCCGCCGGCCTGCTCGCCGAGCACGCCGAGCGCATCCTGGCCCTGGTCGAGACCGCGGAGGCGGACTTCGAGGCGCTGCGCGGCGAGGTCGTCGGCCGGCTCAGCATCGCCGCCTTCGCCACCGCGACCCGCGGCCTGATGCCCGGCGCGCTCGTCCAGCTCAAGAGGCACCACCCCGACCTGCACGTGCAGCTCTACGAGCGCGAGCCCGAACGGGTGCTGCGCGAGGTGGCCAGGGGCGAGCTGGACCTGGGCGTGATGCAGGACTGGCTCAACCGGCCCATCGCCATGCCCGAGGGCCTGTCCAGGGCCACGCTGCTCGACGACGTGGCCGACGTCGCCATCCCCGCCGACCATCCGCTGGCCGGGCGCAGGGAGGTGGGGCTGGCCGAGCTGCACGGCGAGCGGTGGATCAGCTCGTCGCCCGGCACGGTCTGCCACGACTGGCTGGTCTTCACGCTGCGCAACGCCTCGCTGGAGCCGGAGATCGCGTGCATGGCCGACGAGTACCCCACCCAGCTGGCGCTGGTCGCCGCCGGGCTCGGCTGCGCGATCGTGCCGCGCCTGGGCCGCGACTGCGTGCCCGACGGCGTGCGGCTGGTCCCGATCATGCCGCGGCAGACGCGCCGCATCTACGCGGTGTGGCGCACCGACGCGGCCCGCCGTCCCGCGATCAGGGCCACGGTCGAGGCCCTGATCGGCGTCAGCCGCGAGCAGGAGAACGCCTGGGCGGTCAGCTGAGCACCCGGCCGTGCACCTGGCCGCGGTCAGCTGAGCGCGATGGCCACCACGCCGCCGAGGATCACGCCCGCCGCCAGCAGCCGCCGCCGCAGGTCGCCCTCGGCCAGCAGCCGCCCGCCGAGCAGCACCGCGATCAGCACGCTCACCTCGCGCGCCGGCGCCACCACGCTCACCGGCGCCATCGTGAACGCGATCAGGACCAGCAGGTACGACAGGAAGATCAGGAACGCCGCTCCCACGATCCGCGACCGGTGCTCCCGCCACACGGCCCCGACCAGCCGCCGCCTGGCCCCGGCGACGAACGGCGTGAGCGCCAGCGCCCGCCCGACCTCGCCGAGGTAGTTCAGCATGATCGGCGCCACCGCGAACGCGCTGACCACCTGCGAGTCCCACACCGTGTACCCGGCGATGAACAGCCCCACGACCAGCCCCGATACCAGCCCCCGCAGGTCGCCCCGCCCGGCCGCGCCGCCGCTCATCATGAACACCCCGACCCCGACGAGCACGATCCCGGCCACGCCGGCCGGCGCCGGATGCTCGTCCAGGAACAACACGGCGACCAGGCTGGCCAGCATCGGCCCCGTCCCGCGGGCGACGGGGTAGACCAGCGACAGGTCGCCCGCGCCGTAGCCGCGCTGGAGCAGCACGAAGTACCCCAGGTGCAGGGCCGTGCTGCCGCAGATCACCGCCAGGTCGCCCCACGACAGCCGGGCGCCCGTGACCAGCAGGAACCCGGCGAACAGCGGGCTCCACACCACCGTGGCCACGACCCCGACCAGCCAGAGGAAGACGATGCCGTCCGCCTGGGACGCCTTCTTGCTCAGCAGGTTCCAGGTGGCGTGCGCGACGGCGGCGACGAGAATGAGGACCAGCGCCCAAGGGCTCATCCGGGCGACTCCTTCCAGGGGTGACGGAGAGGAGCCTCCAGGCTTTTGTCCCGTCAGCTGTACGGCCCGGCGGGCCGCGGCGCCGCTCGGACCTGTCTTCCGGCCCTGGTTGTGTGACGGGGGAGGCGGACCGGACGCGGAACCCTAGGCGCAGTCGTCCCGACCATACCCCCGCGCGAAATGCCGGACCAGGCAGCCCCTGACTATGACCGGCATCGAAACGGATAGGCTGTGGCACACCATGGCTGAAACCACCGTCGTCCACCTTTTGCGCCACGGTGAGGTGCACAATCCCGGCGGCATCCTGTACGGCAGGCTGCCCGGCTACCACCTGTCCGACACCGGCAGGCTCATGGCCGAGACGGTCGCCAAGGCCGTCGGCGGCCGCGACATCGTCGCCATCCACAGCTCGCCGCTCGAACGCGCGCTGGAGACCGCGGCCCCGCTCGCCGACAAGCTCGGCCTCGACGTGACCAAGGACGACCGCCTGCTCGAAGCGGCGAACATGCTGCAGGGCCGGCCGGTCGGCCAGGGGCTGGCCATCCTTCGCAACCCGCGCAACTACCGCTACTTCTGGAACCCGCTGCGCCCGTCGTGGGGCGAGGCGTACCCGGCGATCGTGGCGCGCATGAAGTCGGCCGTCGACGACGCCAGGGCGGCCGCGCGCGGGCACGAGGCCGTGCTGGTCAGCCACCAGCTGCCGATCTGGACGATCAGGATGGCCGCCGAGGGCCGCCGGCTCTGGCACGACCCGCGCCGCAGGCAGTGCGCGCTGGCCAGCCTCACCACCTTCACCTTCGAGGGCGACCGCCTGGTCAGCGTCGGCTACAGCGAGCCGGCCGGGTCGCTGAGTTCGGGGCCGTCGATACCAGGGGCCTGATGTCCGGGCCGGGTCCGCCCGCCGGTAGAGTTGCAAGCTCTACCGGTTGTAGTACAAGGAGATCATCCTCCGTGCGCGCGACGTCCATCTCCCTCGTTCTCCTGGCCGCGCTGGCCGCGGGCTGCGCGGCAAACCAGAGCGGGCAGCCCCAGGTGGGCGACACCCGGTTCGTCGCGGGCGACGGCAAGATGCAGGTCTTCGACGCCGCCGAGCGCAAGGCGGCCCCGCCGGTCGAGGGCCCCACGCTCGACGGCGGCACGGCCTCGCTGGCCGCCCACAAGGGCAAGGTCGTGGTGATCAACTTCTGGGCCTCGTGGTGCGGCCCGTGCCGGGCCGAGGCGCCGGTGCTCAAGGAGGTCGCCGCCAAGACCAAGGGCGACGTGCAGTTCATCGGCATCGACTTCAAGGACCGGCAGGCCGACGCCCTCGCCTTCGAGCGCACCGAGCAGACCGGCTACTCCCACATCTTCGACCAGCCCGGCAAGGTCGCGCTGTCCTTCCAGGGCACCGTGCCGCCCGCGGCGATCCCGTCCACGCTGGTCATCGACAAGCAGGGCCGCATCGCGGCCAGGGCGCTCGGGGCGGTCAAGTACACCGACCTGATGAACACGGTGACCAAGGTGCGCGATGAGTGACGTCGTCGCCTCGGGCTCGCTGCTGCTCGCGGTGCCGATCGCGCTGCTGGCCGGGGTGGTGTCGTTCCTGTCGCCGTGCGTGCTGCCGCTGGTGCCGGGCTATCTGTCGTACGTGACGGGCATGAGCGCCGACCCCAAGCGGGGGCGGCTGGTGCTCGGCACGGTGCTGTTCGTGGCCGGGTTCGCGCTGGTGTTCGTGCTCAGCGGCGCGCTGTTCGGCGGGCTCGGCTCGATCATGCTGGGCAACGCCCAGGTCATCACGCGGGTGCTCGGCGTCCTGACGATCCTGCTCGGGCTGGCCTTCCTCGGCGTGCTGCCCGGCCTGATGCGCGACGTGCGCATCCACAAGCTGCCGGCCGCGGGCCTGGCCGGCGCGCCGCTGCTCGGCGTGGTGTTCGGCCTGGGCTGGACACCGTGCATCGGCCCCACGCTGGCCGTCGTGCTCACGCTCGGGCTCAACGAGGGCAGCGCCTCGCGCGGCGCGCTGCTGGCCGTCGCCTACGCGCTGGGCCTCGGGCTGCCGTTCGTGGCCGCCGCCCTGGCCTACAGCAAGGCCCTGCGCACGTTCCAGGCCGTGCGCCGGCACACCCGGCTGATCACCAGGATCGGCGGGGGCATGATGGTGGCCGTCGGACTGCTGCTCGTCACCGGACTGTGGGGTGCGATGATCGCGGCCATGCAGGGGCTCATCGGCGCGTTCGAGCCGGTGATCTGATGAGCGTCGACGAGCTGGTGCGCGAGCAGCGCGAGCCGCGGCAGGCCGGGATGGGGCCGGTCGGCTGGCTCCGGTGGGGCTGGCGCACCCTCACCTCGATGAAGACCGCGCTGATCCTGCTCTTCCTGCTGGCGCTCGGCTCGATCCCGGGCTCGCTGGTGCCCCAGCGCAGCGTCGAACCCGACAAGGTGGCCCAGCTCTACCAGCAGAACCCCACCCTGGCCGAGTGGTACGACCGCTTCCAGCTCTTCGAGGTGTTCACCTCGGTCTGGTTCGCCGCCGTCTACCTGCTGCTGTTCACCTCGCTCGTCGGCTGCATCATCCCGCGCACCGCCACCTACCTGCGCGAGCTGCGCCGCAAGCCGCCCGCCGCGCCCAAGAACCTGTCCCGGCTGCCCCACTCCGACTCCTTCGAGGGCGACCTCACCGTGGAGGAGGCCGCCGGGCGGCTGCGCAAGATGCGCTTCCGCGTCGTCACCGGCGACGGCTGGGTGGCCGCCGAGAAGGGCTACCTGCGCGAGACCGGCAACCTGTTCTTCCACGTCGCGCTGATCGGCATCCTGCTCGCGGTCGGCTTCGGCTCCCTGTACGGCTACCGCGGCAACGTCCTGGTCGTCGAGGGCGACGGCTTCGCCAACACCGTGGCCGCCTACGACAGGTTCATCCCCGGCAGCCGGGTCTCGGCCGAGTCGCTCCAGCCGTTCTCGTTCGAGCTGACCGACTTCAAGGCCACCTACCAGGTCGAGGGCGACAAGAAGGGCCAGGAGCTCGACTACTCCGCCTACCTGAAGGTGCACGACGAGCCCGGCGCGCCCGCCCGCGACTACGAGCTCAAGGTCAACGACCCGCTGGAGGTCGACGGGACGCAGACGTACCTGATCGGCCACGGCTACGCGCCCGTCTTCAAGGTCACCGACGGCAAGGGCCAGGTCGCCTACGAAGGGCCCGTGGCCTGCCTGATCGACCAGAAGGCCACGCTGACCTCGTCGTGCGTCGTCAAGGCGCCCGACGCGCAGCCGTCCCAGCTGGGGTTCCTGCTGCGGTTCCTGCCCACCAGCGTGCCGCTGACCGACGGCACCTACGCCTCGGCCTTCCCCGGCGAGCTCCAGCCGCAGGTGCAGCTCCTCGGCGGTTACGTGGGCGACCTCGGCATGCGGTCGGGCAAGCCGCAGTCGGTCTACAAGATCCTGCCGGACGAGCTCGACGGCAAGGTCGTGCCCGTGGTGCGGGGATCGTTCGCGACCAAGCCGCTGTCGGTGGGGGAGTCCACCGAGCTGCCCGACGGGGCGGGGAAGCTGGAGTTCACCGGCGTCAAGGAGTGGATCACGCTCCAGACCGCCTACGACCCCGGGCGCGTGCCCGCGCTGATCGCCGCGGCCGTCGCGGTGGTCGCCATCGCGCTGTCATTGATGATCCGCCGCAGGCGGGTCTGGGTGCGGGTCAGGGAAGGGCGGGTCGACGTGGGCGGCCTGACCCGTACCGAGGGCTCCGCGGCGGGCTTCGCCGAGGAGTTCGCCGAGATCGTCAAGGCTCTATCAGCAGGAGAACAGCATGTCCGCTGAGCAATTGGCCGGGCTGAGCGACAACTTCGTCGTCGGCGCCGTCCTGCTCTACATCATCGCCATGGTGGGCTTCGCGATGGAGCTGGCCTTCGGAAGGGCCGTCCTGGGCAAGGCGGCCGTGAAGCGGGCCGCCCGGCAGCCCGTCACGGTCGGCGCCCCCTCGGAGGGCGACGCCGCGCCCGAGGCCGAGGCGCCCGTCGCCGATCCCGCGCCCGTCATGGCGGGCGGGGCCAGGGCCGGGCGGGTCGCGCTCGTGCTGGCCTGGATCGGCTGGGCCGCCAACCTCGGCGCCATCATCACCCGCGGCCTGGCGGTCGGCCGGTGGCCGTGGGGCAACATGTACGAGTTCGTGGTGGCCATCTGCTTCGCCGCCGTGACCGCGTTCCTGTTCACCCAGGTCCGCCAGAACGTGCGGTTCCTGGGCGCGTTCGTCATGATCGCCGCCACGCTCGGGCTCGGGTTCGCGGTCAAGGTGCTCTACACGGCGGCCGGGCCCGTGGTGCCGGCGCTGAACTCGTACTGGATCGCGATCCACGTCACCGCGGCGATCCTGGCCAGCGGGCTGTTCACGCTGGCCGGCGTGTCGGGCGTGCTGTTCCTGGTGCGCGGCGAGGGGCTCTCCCGCCTGCCCAGCCGAGACGACCTGGAGCGGGTGGCCCACCGCGCGATCGTGCTGGCCTTCCCGCTGTGGACGTTCGCCGTCATCGCCGGCGCGCTCTGGGCCGACCGCGCCTGGGGCCGCTACTGGGGCTGGGACCCCAAGGAGGTCTGGTCGTTCATCACCTGGGTGGCGTACGCGGCCTACCTGCACGCCAGGGTGACGGCCGGCTGGCGGGGCAGGGCCGCCATGATCGTGCAGCTGCTGGCGTTCGGGTGCCTGATCTTCAACCTGGTCGGCGTCAACATCTTCATCTCCGGCCTGCACAGCTACGCCGACGTCAGCGGTTAGTCCTCGCCGCGCATCCGCCGGTCGAGGTCTCGCAGGAAGTCGGGGTCGTCGTCCGGGCCCTTCGGCGCGCCCGGGCCCGGCGGCACCGGCCACGGGTCGCGCTCGGCCCTGGGCCGCCCGCGCAGCATCCAGATCACGCCGCCGAGCAACGGGACCAGCACGACGATGAGGACCCACAGCGCCTTTGGTACGTTCCTGACCTCTTCCTCGGGTGCGGTGATGACGTCGAAGAGTGAGAAGAGCCAGAAGGCCAGCAACGCCAGGCCGATCAGAACACCTGCCATGCCCGAACTGTAAGCCATCCGCGACGTGATCGTGTCGGACGATGTCCCGTTTCGGATGACTCGGGAAGATCGGCGTCGTACCGTGGAACCCGGTTCGCCATGGACGCGGCGTGAAGGGGTGCGATGGCCTTTTCTCACGACAAGGGCCGACATCGGCGCGGCCGTTGGTGGCGCCGCGGGTCGTACCTGTTCTCGCGGCGTGACGAGGCTCCTCCGGACGCGGACCGTTCCTTCTGGTCCCGGCGGAGGGAGAGCCGCCCGGAGGCCCCGAGAGAGCAGCTCAAGGGCGCCGAGCGGCGCAGGGAGCAGCAGCCGGAGCGGTTCGCCCGCCCCGGCGCCCCCCAGCGGCGCGAGGTCACCTGGGACGGCCTCTCGCTGCGCGAGCGCGCGCCACGCCTGCCCGCCGCCGTCGCCGAACGCCCCCGCTACACCTGGTACGACTTCGAGCTCGACGACACGCCGCCGAGGGCCCAGCCCAACAGGCCGGAGGCCCCCTCCATCGGCGACGGACTACGCCACTGCGGCAAGCTGGAGAAGATCCTCCACCGCCAGTGGGACGCCCGGCACGGCCCGCCCTCCAAGGACGCCGTACGCGCCGTGGAAAGCCTGGCCCGGCTGCCCGACCGGCTGAAGGAACTGCTGGCCGCCGGCCTCGAAGGCATCTACGTCGGCCCCGGCGGCGTCCCCGACCTCGACGACATGGGCTACTTACGCGGCGCGCCGCTCCCGTCCGGGCGGGCCACCTGGGACATCTGCGCCGGCGCGTACGGCGACCGCAAGATCGTGGTGGGCGACCGCCCCTCACCCACGCCGGACGTGATGATGCACGAAGTCGGCCACGCCATCGACGACCTGGACTCGTTCCACGGCGAATGGGTGTCGGACTCGCCGGAGTTCGTCCGGCTCTACGAGAACGCCTTCCCGAAGCTGGCCTCGACCTTCCACCGGCAGGGCAACGGCCTGGGCCGCAAGGAGTTCTTCGCCGACGCCTTCGCCGCCATCGCCGCCCGCCAGCGCCCGGCCCTGGTCGACATGCTCGGCGGCGACACACGGATGGCGCTCGACGTCATGCTCTTCTTCAACCGGCGCTACGGAATCTAGGTGATCAGCCATGTACGTCATCCGGCTCGCTGACGGGACCCTGCGCGTGCCGCAGACCCTGACCAGCGAAGACGGGCGTCTGATCGGCAACGCGTACGTGGACGTGCAGCCCGGCGATGCCGACTACGACAAGTGGCTGCCCGAGTCGCTGACCGAGGAGGAGGCGGCCGAGCGCCGCAGTCGCTGGGAAGAGGAGAACGACGACCTCGAACGCGAGTTCCTGGCCTTCAAGGCCAGCCAGGAGGAGGACGCCTGAGAAGGACAGGCGCCAGCCACGGTCGGCGGTTGGCGCCGCCCCGTGCCTGCCCTCGGGAAGTGTGGCCCGCAGGCACGCTCGACCACGGCCTCACGACGTGAGGCGGATTGAGGTCCCGCCAGCGGTGATCCTGGCGGATCTCAGGATCACCGACTAGACGGAACGTCAGACGCGCGGGGACTCACCTGCTGGCCTGTCGGCCGTGAGAACGTCCTCGCCTCGAAGAAGGGCGTGCACTTCCGACTCGCGGAAGCGCCGGTGCCCTCCGGGGGTGCGGATACTGCTGATGCGGCCTGCCGCAGCCCAGCGCGTAACCGTCTTTGGGTCTACCCGGAAGAGGGCGGCAACCTCTCCTGGGGTCAGCAGACGCTCGCTGCTACTCTCCACCAATCTCTCCCCCTCGCATCCCGCTTCCTGCCAGCGGGCGGACAGGTAACCAGTGTGTCGAGCGAAGCCTGATTTATCCGTGGTTTTCGACAAAGATCACGGGTTGTTATCAGCTGACTGCCCGATTGTTATATGATAGAGCCTCTTTGGGGCTCTCGTGGGTGTTTCTTTACGAAACACCCTTACTGGGAACAGTAGCAGCGCTCGCGTCCGATGCGAAGAGCGACCGCTACGCAGGGACGAGTAACCTCGAACCTGTGCATCCCGTTCTCGTTTACACCGCGTCGCGGATCGGCCTGTTTGTCGTGACCCTGGGTGTTCTGTACCTCGTCGGCCTGCAAAACCCGCTGTTCCTGCTCGCTGCCGCTTTCGTGATCAGCGGCATAGCCAGCTACGTGCTGCTGTCGAGGCAGCGTGACGCCGTCAGCGCACGCCTCAGCGGCCGGATCGACCGGCCTGAGCCGCAGGACGACTAGGGCAGGGGGAACATGCCAATCCGGGCATGGTACTCCCGTCCGAGTCGCGTTGTGTCACTACCGACTAGTAGGCCGGTCTTGTGCGCCAGAAATGCCTTCACGCCGATGCCCCGCTCGCGGCCGGGATTCCAGGCGAGCGCCTTTCCCGTGCGCGGATGAATGGCGCCGATGCCCTCGCGGGGCACCGCTCCCGGGCCGGCCGAGTCGCGGCCCTGGGGGTTGTCCAGCCAGCGCTGGTGGCCGCCGACGTACACGGCTGAGCCGGTGACCGCCACCGCGTAGAGCGAGTCGCCGCCGGTGGCGTTGGTCCAGGTCGGCCTGACGTCCGGGCCTGCGGCGTACGTCTCGAACCGGGCGGCCGTGTCGCACATGCGGCCCTTCGGGCCCCCGGTCGTGACCACCACGAAGGAGCGGCCGTCGGGGGCGAAGTCGAGGCCGCGCACGTAGGAGGGGAACGCGTCCGCGCAGCGCTGGGCGTAGACCTCGGTACGCCAGTCGGCGACCCTGGCCACGGGCCCGCTGACGTCGATCAGCCC
This sequence comes from Nonomuraea sp. NPDC001636, assembly GCF_040298265.1. Lineage (NCBI taxonomy): Bacteria > Bacillati > Actinomycetota > Actinomycetes > Streptosporangiales > Streptosporangiaceae > Nonomuraea > Nonomuraea sp. NPDC001636. The sequence goes on along the minus strand of NZ_JBEOZT010000014.1, from coordinate 32,467 downwards.
GAGCTGCGGCCGGGACCGCCCGCCGAGCGTGGTGAACGAGCCGTCGACCGCCAGCCGGCCGCCCGACAGGGCGAGGGCCTGGACCTTCACCCTGGGCGTCAGCGGCTCGCCCGGCGTGACGGCGAAGCCGGGGTCGGCCACGCCCGTCGCGGCGTCGAGCCCGGCCAGGGCGACGCGCGGCCGGACGAAGTCGCCGCCGACGTAGAGCCTGGAGCCGTTCCTGACCAGGGTGGTGACCATTCCCCCCTCGATCCGGGGCATGAAGCCGTCGACGAGCTGCCCGTCGGCGACGTTGAGCCGGGCGAGCGCGCGGGCGCCGACGTTGTTGACGCCGGGGAAGGCGCCGCCCACGTAGACCGTGCCGTGGTCGCCGGCGGCCAGCCCGTAGACCGGCCCGGCGACGGACGGCGCGAAGCCGCGCAGGATGCGGCCGGTCGCCAGGTCGTAGGCGAACAGGTTGGCCCGGCGCAGCGTGTACGTGCGCCCGGCGTCGCTGACCTCGCTGAACGAGCCGCCGACGACGACGGTGCCACCGACCAGCGCGATGGCGTTGACGATGCCGTCGAGGACGTGGGGGGTGTTGTCGACCGGGTCGGCCGAGACCACGCGGGAGTGCGCGACGGGGGCCGAAGCGATGATCGCCGCAAGGGCGACACGGGCAAGCATTCACCAACAACTAGCAGACGTTCGGTAGCGGTGCCGCTACTTTGCGTCAATTGCCGCAAGGGCCTGGCTCGCCGGCGGCCCGGTGGTGGCTGGTCAAAGGCCGTAACGCCCGGCGAATACCGCACGGGCCGCCTGAGTACTCTTGTCCGCATGACGCGCGCTCAGTTGGACAAGCAGCCGGACGAGGTCGCCGCGATGTTCGATCGCACCGCCCGGCGCTACGACCTGGTCAACGACGTGGCCTCGCTGTGGCAGGTCAGGCTCTGGCGCAAGGCCGTGGCCGCCGCCGTCGACGCGGGGCCCGGCGAGGTCGTGCTCGACCTGGGGGCCGGCACCGGCACCTCCACCGACAGCTTCACCGGGCTCGGCGCCCGCGCGGTGGCCTCCGACTTCTCCCTCGGCATGTTGCGCACGGGCGTGCAGCGGCACGGCGGCAACGCGCTGAGCGGGCCGGGCATCCCGTTCGTGGCCGGCGACGCGATGCGGCTGCCGTTCGCCGACGACGTCTTCGACGCGGTGACGATCTCGGTGGCGCTGCGCAACGTGCACGACACCTCGCAGGCGCTGCGCGAGATGCTCCGCGTGACCAGGCCGGGCGGCCGGCTGGTGATCCTGGAGTTCTCGCACGTCACGTTCGGGCCGTTCGACCTGGTCTACCGCGAATACCTGATGAGGGCCCTGCCCAAGGTGGCCAAGGTGTTCGGCTCCAACGACGACTCTTATGACTACCTGGCCGAGTCCATCAGAGACTGGCCCGACCAGCGGACGCTGGCCCGGACGATCAGCGACGCCGGCTGGGAGCGGGTCGCCTGGCGCAACCTGACGATGGGCATCGTCGCCGTCCACCGGGCGTTCAAGCCCGCCTGAGCCGCGGGCGGGCGGCCATGGCGAAAGTTCCTGGAATCGTTTTCCGCCTTCCGCCGGTTTTTGCCTTTGCGGGCGGCTCCGAGGATGTGCCGGAGGGAAGCCCCGTGCAATTCCCGCTGGGATGACGACAGGGACTCTTTCCAGATGAAACCCGGTCTTCCCGGCGAGGATTGCCATCACCCTTTGTGGGCATATCTCTCGATTTTTCGAGAAATCGGAGGCGCCGTCCGGGCAGGACGTCTCCAAGCTTCCGCGGCACCACGGGGTCGGCGGCGGGCGCGGCGGCCTGCTGCTCGCCCCGGTCCGCACCGACGGCGCCGTGGGCGAGGAGGAATCGCGCGATTTCAGCGCGTCGTCGGCAGATCAATTGTAACGACATGGTTATCGTGGCGTGTCTTGCAGGCTGGGGCGATCTTCTGTTGGCTACCGTCATTGGTCCAGACCAATGAGACTCGGGAGGTGGTCCGTCCGATGAGCGGCCCCACTGTCTCGCCGGGCGGACGGCGCGGGAGCAGTCTCAGCGCGGTCGCCGGCGAGTGCGTCGAGTTCGCCCGGAGCACGACCGGCGACGTGCTGTCGCGTGACTCGAAAGACCCCTCGGGCGGAGTGCGCAACGCCGAGTTCGAAGTCTGACGTTCCCGTGCCCGGCCCTTCGTTGACGACGGAGGGTCTTCTTGTGTCCAGGATCCGTACCCCGACTGCCACTATGTACAGGAAAAGCAGTAGACTGCGGGCCGACAAGTTTGTGAAGGGGTTCACAAAGGAACGAAGGCGTAACACCCCGAGGCCTTCGAGCGTGTAGGACAGGACAGTCCAGTGACCGTGCCACCAGCCATACAGGCTGACGCCGACGTCATCGTCGTCGGCGCCGGTCCCGCCGGTTCCGCAACCGCCTTTTACCTCGCTCAGGCCGGTCTCGACGTGCTGCTCCTGGAGAAGACCAGGTTCCCCCGCGAGAAGGTCTGCGGCGACGGCCTGACGCCACGTGCCGTCAAGCAGTTGCTCAACATGGGCGTCGACATCGACGCGCCCGGCTGGATCAGGAACAAGGGCCTGCGCGTCGTCGGCGGCGGCCTCCGCTTCGAGCTCGACTGGCCGCAGTTGGAGCGCTTCCCCGACTTCGGCCTGGTCCGCACCCGCAAGGACTTCGACCAGATCGTCGCGGCCAACGCGGTCAAGAACGGCGTGCGCCTCATGGAGGGCGTCACCGTGACCGGGCCGGTGCTCGACGACCGCAGCGGGCACATCGTCGGCGTGCGCACCAAGGACGGCGCGACGTACCGCAGCCGGGTGGTCGTGGCGGCCGACGGCAACAGCACCCGCCTGGCGATCGGCATGGGCCTGCACAAGCGGGAGGACCGGCCCATGGGCGTGGCCGTCCGCACCTACTTCGAGAGCCCCCGCCACGACGACGACTACCTGGAGACCTGGCTGGAGCTGTGGGACGGCGACACCCTGCTGCCCGGCTACGGCTGGGTGTTCGGGGTCGGCGACGGCACCGCCAACGTCGGGCTCGGGCTGCTCAACACCAGCGCCCAGTTCGGCAACATCGACTACCGCGACCTGTTGAAGCGCTGGTGCAGGGCCATGCCGGCCGACTGGGGCTTCACCGAGGAGAACATGACGGCCCCCATCCGCGGCGCCGCTCTCCCGATGGCCTTCAACAGGCAGCCGCACTACACCCGGGGTCTTATCCTCGTGGGTGACTCCGGCGGGTCCATCAACCCGTTCAACGGCGAGGGCATCGCCTACGCCATGGAGACCGGCGAGATCGCCGCCGAGATCATCGCGAAGGCACTCAAGGACACCACTCCCGCACAGCGCGAGCGGATCCTGAGGACCTACCCCCAGGTGATGAAGGACGCCTACGGCGGCTACTTCACACTAGGGAGGTTGTTCGTCGAGGCGATTGGGAAGCCGGGTGTGATGAGCTTCGGGACCAGGCACGGCCTGCCACACCCGAGGCTGATGCGCTTCGCGCTCAAGCTCCTTGGTAATCTCACCGACCGGCGAGGCGATGCGTCCGACATGATCATCAACGCTCTCTCGAAGGTCGCCCCACCAGCATGATTCCCACGACAGACACATCAAGCTGCGCGCCCGCGCGCGCGGCGACTCCAGAGGAGGCGTAGCGATGGACCTTTACGTGCCCATCCTGGTGCTCGCCGTTCTCGCGGGGGGCTTCGCGATCTTCTCGGTCGCCATCGCTCCCTTCACCGGACCCAAGCGCTGGAACCGCGCCAAGCTTGACGCCTATGAATGCGGCATCGAGCCGACGCCCCAGCCGGTCGGTGGCGGACGGTTCCCGCTCAAATACATGATCACCGCGATGCTCTTCATCGTGTTCGACATCGAGATCATCTTCCTCTACCCGTGGGCGGTCTCCTTCGCGCCGCTGAAGAACGACGCGGGCACCACCATCGCGTCCGGCCTCGGGCTGTTCGCGCTGGTCGAGATGCTGCTGTTCATCGTCACCGTGCTCGTCGCCTACGCGTACGTGTGGCGCCGCAAGGGTCTGGACTGGGACTGAAAATGGGACTTGAAGAGAAACTCCCCAGCGGGTTCATCCTCAGCACGGTCGAAGCCGCCGCAGGATGGGCGCGCAAGAGCTCGGTGTGGCCGGCCACGTTCGGCCTCGCATGTTGCGCCATCGAGCTGATGGCCACCGGTGGCCCCCACTACGACCTGGCGCGCTTCGGCATGGAGCGCGCTTCGGCGTCTCCCCGCCAGGCCGACCTCATGATCGTCGCCGGGCGCGTGTCGCAGAAGATGGCGCCCGTCCTGCGGCAGATCTACGACCAGATGGCCGAGCCCAAGTGGGTCATCGCCATGGGCGTGTGCGCCTCCAGCGGCGGCATGTTCAACAACTACGCCATCGTGCAGGGCGTCGACCACGTCGTGCCGGTCGACATCTACCTGCCCGGCTGCCCGCCGCGGCCCGAGATGCTGATCGACGCGATCGTGAAGCTGCACGACAAGATCCAGAACATGAAGTTCGGCGCTCACCGCGCCAAGCAGATCGAGGACCTCGAACTGCGGGCGCTGCGCACGCTGCCGCTGATCGACCAGGGGGCCGGAAAGTGACCTCGCCCGACCACCTTCCCGGGAGCCCGGAGAGCGGGGAGGCCCCCGAGGCCGCCTCGGTCCCGGCCGTCCCCGAGGCGCCCGTCGCCCGGCACGGCATGTTCGGCGCGCACGACTCCGGCGACACCTCCGGCTACGGCGGTCTCGTCGTCCGCCGGGCGCCGCAGATCTCCACGCCCCGCCCGTACGGCGGCTACTTCGACGAGCTGGTCGACGCCCTCGCCCTCGACGACGCCATCGAGCGCGTCGTGGTCGACCGCGGCGAGCTGACCCTGCACGTCCGCCGCGAGCGCCTGGTGGAGGTCGCCCAGAAGCTGCGCGACGACCCGGCCCTGCGGTTCGAGCTGTCGCTCGGCGTCTCCGGGGTGCACTACCCGCACCTGAAGGGCGAGGAGCTGCACGCCGTCTACCACCTGTGCTCGATCACCCACAACAGGCGCGTGCGCCTGGAGGTCAGCGCACCGGACAGCGACCCGCACATTCCATCAACTGTGGGCGTTTACCCTGGTCATGACTGGCATGAGCGGGAGACGTACGACTTCTTCGGAATCGTCTTCGACGGCCATCCGTCGCTCACCCGGATCATGATGCCGGATGACTGGGACGGTCACCCGCAGCGCAAGGACTACCCGCTCGGCGGCATCCCGGTCGAGTACCGGGGCGCCACCATCCCCTCGCCGGACCAGAGGAGGTCTTACTCATGAGCACCGCTTATGACGAGGCGACAGAGGGCAAGGTCTACTCGGTCACCGGCGGAGACTGGGACGAGGTCGTCGGCGGCGCGCGCGACACCGAGGAAGAGCGCCTGGTCGTCAACATGGGCCCGCAGCACCCGTCCACGCACGGCGTGCTCCGCCTGGTCCTGACCCTCGACGGTGAGACGGTCACCGAGGCGCGCAGCGTCATCGGCTACCTGCACACCGGCATCGAGAAGAACATGGAGTACCGGACGTGGACCCAGGGGACCACGTTCGTGACCCGCATGGACTACCTCTCGCCGATCTTCAACGAGACCGCGTACTGCATGGGCGTGGAGAAGCTGCTCGGCATCACCGACCGCGTGCCCGAGCGGGCGCAGGCCATCCGCGTGATGATGATGGAGCTCAACCGCATCGCCTCGCACCTGGTCGCGATGGGCACGTTCGGCATGGAGCTGGGCGCGACCACGCCGTTCCTGTTCGGCTACCGCGACCGTGAAATGATCATGGACCTGTTCGAGTACATCACGGGTCTGCGCATGAACCACGCCTACGTCAGGCCGGGCGGCGTCAGCGTCGACCTGCCCGCGGGCGCGGTCGACAAGGTGGGCGAGTTCCTCAAGGAGATGCCCAAGCGGATCAAGGACATCCGCAAGCTCCTCGACGAGAACCCTGTCTACGTGCGCCGCACCAGGGACGTCGGCTACCTCGACCTGACCGGCTGCATGGCGCTCGGCATCACCGGCCCGATCCTGCGCGCCGCCGGGCTGCCCTGGGACCTGCGCAAGTCGCAGCCCTACTCCGGCTACGAGACGTACGAGTTCGAGGTCGCCACCGAGCGCGGCTGCGACGTCTACTCGCGCTACCTCGTGCGCATGCGGGAGATGGAGGAGTCGCTCAAGATCATCGAGCAGGCTCTCGACCGCATCGCCGGCCCGCTCAAGGGCGACCCGGTGATGATCGAGGACAAGAAGATCGGCTGGCCCGCGCAGCTCGCGCTCGGCCCCGACGGCTTCGGCAACTCGCCCGACCACATCGCGCACATCATGGGCAGCTCGATGGAGGCCCTGATCCACCACTTCAAGCTGGTGACCGAGGGCTTCCGGGTCCCGGCCGGCCAGGCGTACGCGAGCATCGAGTCGCCCAAGGGCGAGCTCGGGGCGCACGTCGTCAGCGACGGCGGCACCCGCCCGTACCGCGTGCACTTCCGCGAGCCTTCCTTCTGCAACCTGCAGGGCTTCCCCGCCATGGCGGAGGGCGGCCAGGTCGCCGACGTGATCGCCGCGGTGGCTTCTATCGACCCCGTCATGGGAGGTGTGGACCGGTGACTTATTCACCGGAAGTCCGCGAGCGTCTCGAACAGGACGCCAAGGAGATCATCGGCCGCTACCCCAAGACGCGGTCCGCCCTGCTGCCGCTGCTCCACCTCGTGCAGTCGGCCGACGGCTACGTCTCCGACGACGGCAAGGAGTTCTGCGCCGAGATGCTGGGCCTGAGCAAGGCCGAGGTCACCGGCGTGGCCACCTTCTACACGATGTACAAGCGCAAGCCGGCCGGCGACTACCACGTCGGCGTCTGCATCAACGCGCTGTGCGCCGTCATGGGCGGCGACCAGATCTGGGACGAGCTGTCCGAGCACGTCGGCGTCGGCCACGAGGAGACCACCGGCGACGGCAAGATCTCGCTGGAGCGCCTGGAGTGCAACGCGGCCTGCGACTTCGCCCCGGTCATGATGGTCAACTGGGAGTTCTTCGACAACCAGACCCCCGACTCGGCCAAGCAGCTCGTCGACGACCTGCGTGACGGCAAGGACGTGCGGCCGACCCGCGGACCGAAGAAGCTCTGCACCTTCAAGGAGGCCTCGCGCGTGCTCGCGGGCCTGCCCGACGACCTGGCGGGCGACGGCCCGTCGGCCGCCGGCCCCTCGCTGGAGGGCCTGAAGGTGGCCAAGGCCAACGGATGGAAGGCCCCCGAGGCATGAGCACCACACTGACCCCGGTCCTGACCGCCAACTGGGACCAGGCCGACTCCTTCACCCTCGACGGCTACGGCGGTGACTACAAGGCGGCCAAGAAGGCGCTGGGCATGGACCCCGACGCCGTCATCCAGGCGGTCAAGGACTCCGGCCTGCGCGGCCGCGGCGGCGCGGGCTTCCCCACCGGCATGAAGTGGGGATTCATCCCGCAGGGCGACGGCAAGCCCCACTACCTCGTCGTCAACGCCGACGAGTCGGAGCCGGGCACCTGCAAGGACATCCCGCTGATGATGGCCAACCCGCACTCGCTGGTCGAGGGCGTCATCATCACCGCGTTCGCGATCAGGGCCAACTACGCCTTCATCTACGTGCGCGGCGAGGTGCTGCACGTCATCCGCCGGCTGCACGCGGCCGTGCGCGAGGCGTACGAGAAGGGCTTCCTGGGCGAGGACATCTTCGGCTCCGGGTACAACCTGGAGCTCGTCGTGCACAGCGGCGCCGGCGCGTACATCTGCGGCGAGGAGACGGCGCTGCTCGACTCGCTGGAGGGCTTCAGAGGTCAACCGCGACTCAAGCCCCCGTTCCCGGCCGTGGCGGGCCTGTACGCCTCGCCGACTGTCGTGAACAACGTCGAGTCGATCGCCAGTGTTCCCTCGATCATCAGCAACGGCGCCGACTGGTTCGCCTCGATGGGCACCGAGAAGTCCAAGGGCTTCGGCATCTTCTCCCTCAGCGGCCACGTCACCAGGCCCGGCCAGTACGAGGCCCCGCTCGGCATCACGCTGCGCGAGCTGCTCGACATGGCCGGCGGCATCCGCGAGGGGCACCAGATCAAGTTCTGGACCCCGGGCGGCTCGTCCACGCCGATCTTCACCGACGAGCACCTCGACGTGCCGCTCGACTTCGAGGCGGTCGGCGCCAAGGGCTCGATGCTCGGCACCCGCGCGCTGCAGATCTTCGACGAGACCACCTGCGTGGTCCGCACGGTGCTGCGCTGGACCGAGTTCTACGCCCACGAGTCCTGCGGCAAGTGCACGCCGTGCCGCGAGGGCACGTACTGGCTCAAGCAGGTGCTCAAGCGCCTGGAGAAGGGCCAGGGCAACGAGGAGGACCTGTCCACGATCACCGACATCGCGGACAACATCCTCGGCCGCTCGTTCTGCGCCCTCGGTGACGGCGCGACCAGCCCGATCCACTCCTCGGTGAAGTACTTCCGCGAGGAGTACCTCAAGCACTTCGAGATCGGCGGCTGCCCGTTCGACCCGAAGAAGTCCACTCTCTGGGGTGAGCAGTGACCGTCGTAGAAACAGAAACCACCCTGGTGACCCTCACCATCGACGGGTTCCAGGTCAGTGTCCCCAAGGGCACCCTGATCATCAGGGCCGCCGAGCTGCTGGGCATCCAGATCCCCCGGTTCTGCGACCACCCGCTGCTCGACCCGGCGGCCAACTGCCGCCAGTGCCTCGTCGACATCCCCGACGCGGGCAACGGCCGCGGCTTCCCCAAGCCGCAGCCGTCCTGCGCGATCGAGGTCGCCGAGGGCATGGTCGTGCAGACCCAGCTCACCTCGCCGGTCGCCGAGAAGGCGCAGCGCGGGGCCATGGAGCTGCTGCTGATGAACCACCCGCTCGACTGCCCGGTCTGCGACAAGGGCGGCGAGTGCCCCCTGCAGAACCAGGCCATGTCGAACGGCCAGGGCGAGTCGCGGTTCCAGGAGCAGAAGCGCACGTTCCCCAAGCCGCTGCCGCTGTCCACGCAGGTGCTGCTCGACCGTGAGCGCTGCGTCCAGTGCGCCCGCTGCATCCGCTTCTCCGACCAGATCGCCGGCGACCCGCTCATCGAGTTCTTCGAGCGCGGCGCCAAGGAGCAGGTCCGGGTCGCCGACGGCAAGCCGTTCAACTCCTACTTCTCCGGCAACACGGTGCAGATCTGCCCGGTCGGCGCGCTCACCGGCGCGGCCTACCGGTTCCGGGCGCGTCCGTTCGACCTGGTCTCCACGCCCAGCGCGTGCGAGCACTGCGCGTCGGGCTGCTCCCTGCGCACCGACCACCGGCGCGGCCGGGTGACCCGCCGCCTGGCGGGCAACGACCCGCAGGTGAACGAGGAGTGGAACTGCGACAAGGGCCGCTGGGCCTTCTCCTACGCCACCCAGCCCGACCGGCTCAAGACGCCTCTGGTGCGCAACGAGGAAGGCGTGCTCGTGCCCGCCTCGTGGCCGGAGGCGCTGGCGGTCGCCGCCGAGGGTCTGGCCGCCGCCCGCGGCCGGGCCGGCGTGCTGGTCGGCGGCCGGGTCACGGTCGAGGACGCCTACGCCTACAGCAAGTTCGCCCGGGTCGCGCTGGGCAGCAACGACATCGACTTCCGCGCCCGCCCGCACTCCGCCGAGGAGGCGCAGTTCCTGGCGCACGCGGTCGCCGGCAAGGGCATCGAGATCAGCTACAGCGACCTTGAGAAGGCTCCGGCCGTGCTGCTCGTCGGGTTCGAGCCCGAGGAGGAGTCGCCGATCGTCTTCCTGCGCCTGCGCAAGGCGTGGCAGAAGAAGGGCCTGAAGGTCACCGCGATCGCGCCGTTCGCCTCCGCCGGGCTGGCCAAGATGGGCGGCACGCTCATCGCCACCGCCCCGGGCGCCGAGGCCGACGCGATCGGCGACCTGGTCGGCACGCTGGCCGAGGGCACGATCGTGCTGGCCGGCGAGCGGCTGGCCACCGTGCCGGGCGCGCTGTCGGCGCTGGTCCGCCTCGGCGCCGGGTCCGGCGTGCGGGTGGCCTGGGTGCCGCGCAGGGCCGGTGAGCGCGGCGCGCTCGAAGCCGGCGCGCTGCCCAACCTGCTGCCGATCGGCCGTCCCGTGGACGACGAGGCCGCCAGGACCGAGGTCGCCAGGGTCTGGAACGTGGGCTCGCTGCCCGCCGTGCCCGGCCGCGACACCGACGGCATCATCGCCGCCGCCCGCGCCGGCGAGATCGACGCGCTGGTCGTGGCCGGCGTCGACCCGCACGACCTGGCCGACCCGGCCGCCGCGCTGGAGGCGCTGGAGAACACGCCGTTCATCGTCAGCCTGGAGATCCGCGCCAGCGCCGTCACCGACCGCGCCGACGTGGTGCTGCCGGTCGCGGCGGTGCAGGAGAAGGGCGGCACGTTCGTCAACTGGGAGGGCAGGGGCCGCTCGTTCGAGGCGCCGCTGCGCGTGCCCGGCATCCAGAGCGACCTGGCCGTCATCGGCAACCTGGCCGACCGCATGGACGTGCACCTCGGCCTGCCGGACGCCAAGGCCGTCCGGCGCGAGCTGGCCAGCCTCGGCGCCTGGCGCGGGGCCCGCGTCGCCGCGCCGAGCACCGCCACCCGCGCCCAGGCCGCCCCGGCGGCCGGCGAGGCGCTGCTGGCGACCTGGCACCTGCTGCTCGACGAGGGCAGGCTCCAGGACGGCGAGCCGTACCTGGCCGGCACCGCCCGCGCCACCGAGGCGCTGGTGTCGGCGGCCACGGCGGCCGAGATCGGCGTCATCGACGGCGACAAGCTCGTCGTCGGCGGCCCCGGCCCCAACGCGGTCACGCTGCCGGTCCGCGTCGCCGACCTGCCCGACCGGGTGGTCTGGGTGCCGGCGAACTCCGGCGGCTGCTCGGTCACGCGCGACCTGCGCGCGCTGGCCGGCGACATCGTCACGATCGGGAGCGCATCATGACCCACGTTCTCGCGGCCGATCCCACCCTTGCCGACTTCGGCAAGGACCCGCTGTGGATCACCATCATCAAGGCCGTGATGCTGTTCGCCTTCCTGATGCTGGGCATCCTGTTCGGCGTCTGGTACGAGCGCAAGCTGATCTCGCGGATGCAGCACCGCTACGGCCCCAACCGGGCCGGCAAGTTCGGTCTGCTCCAGTCGGTGGCCGACGGCATCAAGATGGGTCTGAAGGAGGACATCTTCCCGCGGACCGTGGACAAGGTGCTCTACCTGCTGGCCCCCGTGATCATGGTCGTGCCGGCGTTCCTGGCCTTCTCGATCGTGCCGTTCGCGCCGATGGTCAACCTGTTCGGCGTCCAGACGCCGCTGCAGCTCGTCGACCTGCCAGTGGCGGTGCTGTTCATGCTGGCCATGGGCGCCATCTCGGTCTACGGCGTGGTGCTGGCCGGCTGGTCGTCGCGCTCGCCGTACGCGCTGCTGGGCGGTCTGCGGTCGGCGGCGCAGGTGGTCTCGTACGAGATCGCGATGGGCCTGTCGTTCGTGGCGATCTTCCTGTTCGCCGGGACGCTGTCCACCTCCGAGATCGTCAAGGCGCAGGGCGAGCAGGGCTGGTTCGTCTTCCTGCTGATCCCGTCGTTCGTGATCTACGTGATCTGCATGTTCGGCGAGGCCGCCCGAATCCCGTTCGACCTCCCCGAGGGCGAGGGCGAGCTGGTCGGCGGCTTCCAGACCGAGTACTCCTCCTCCCTGAAGTTCGCCCTCATCATGATGGGCGAGTACCTGCACACCTTCACCGCCTCGGGCATCGCGGTCACCCTGTTCCTGGGCGGCTGGCGGGCCCCGTGGCCGATCTCCCTGTGGGACGGCGCCAACACGGGCTGGTGGCCGGTGCTGTGGTTCTTCATCAAGTTCGTGCTGACCTTCAGCTTCATCGTGTGGGTGCGTGCCTCGCTGCCGCGCGTGCGCTACGACCAGCTCATGTCCCTGGGCTGGAAGGTGCTGATCCCGGTGAACCTGGCCTGGATCCTGCTCGTCGCCGCGGCTCGCAACGTGGTCGTCAACGAGGGCAACAAGACGGTCGGCATCGTGATCGGCGCGGTCATCGTGGTCGGCGCGCTGGCCATCTGGATGCGGTTCGACACCGTCAACCAGCGGCGCAAGGAGGCGCGCAAGGCCGAGGTGGAGGCCGAGTTCGAGCAACTGTCCGACGAGCCGACGGCCGGCGGCTTCCCTGTGCCGCCGCTCGATCTGCCGCACTACCACGGGGTGCAGCACAAGGAGATTCCCAGTGGGACTAACTGATTGGCTGAACCCCGTCAAGGGCTTCGGGGTCACCTTCCACACGATGTTCAAGAAGCCCGTCACGACCAACTACCCGGAGGTCAAGAAGCCGACGGCTCCTCGCTTCCACGGTCGTCACCAGCTCAACCGCTGGCCGGACGGGCTGGAGAAGTGCGTCGGGTGCGAGCTGTGCGCGTGGGCGTGTCCGGCGGACGCGATCTACGTCGAGGGCGCGGACAACACCGACGAGGAGCGCTTCTCGCCGGGTGAGCGTTACGGGCGCACGTACCAGATCAACTATCTGCGGTGCATCCTGTGCGGCCTGTGCATCGAGGCCTGCCCGACCCGCGCGCTCACCATGACCAACGAGTACGAGCTCGCCGACAGCAGCCGCGAGAGCCTCATCTACACCAAGGAGATGCTCCTCGCGGACCTGACGCCGGGCATGGAGCAGCCGCCCCACCCGATGCGTCTCGGCGAGACCGAAGAGGACTACTACCGGCTGGGACGAACCAATGGGTGAGACCATCACATTCTGGGTTCTCGCCGTCGTATCGGTCGGCGCGGCGCTCGGCATGGTCTTCAACAGGAAGGCCGTCTACTCAGCGCTGATGCTCGGCACCGTGATGCTCTGCCTCGCGGTGCTGTACGCCGTCCAGGACGCGCCCTTCCTCGCCGCGGTGCAGATCATCGTCTACACCGGCGCCATCATGATGCTGTTCCTGTTCGTGCTCATGCTGGTGGGCGTGGACTCCTCCGACTCCTTCGTGGAGACGCTGAGGGGCCAGCGCTTCTGGGGCGCCCTCGCGGCCCTCGGCTTCGCCGTCCTGATCATCCTGGCGGTGGGCAACGCGATCTTCTCCGGTGAGGCGGGCCTGGCACAGGCCACGGCGCAGGGCGGCTACGTCCGCTCGATCGCGCTGCTGCTGTTCACCAAGTACGTCTTCGCGTTCGAGGTCACCTCGGCCCTGCTGATCACCGCCGCCCTGGGCGCGATGGTCCTGGCGCACCGGGAGAAGTTCACCGAGAAGGCCACGCAGAAGGACCTCTCGCGCGCCCGGTTCCTCGGCGAGCGTCCCTCGCCGCTGCCCGGCCCCGGCACCTACGCCAGGAACAACGCCATCGACATGCCGGCGCTGCTGCCCGACGGCTCGGTCGCGGAGTCGTCGGTCAACCGCTACATCGCCCGCTACGACGTCGAGCACGGCCACCTCCCCGAGGACCCGAAGCTCGCCGAGGCCATCAAGCACACGGCCGAGGATGACGCCGAGGAGACGACCAACGAGGTGACCAAGTGACGACCCACTACCTGATCCTGTCGGGTGTGCTGTTCGCGATCGGCGCGCTCGGCGTGCTGATCAGGCGCAACGCGATCGTGGTGTTCATGTGCGTCGAGCTCATGCTCAACGCCTGCAACCTCGCGTTCGTCACCTTCGCCAGGCAGAACGGCAACCTGGAGGGCCAGATCATCGCGTTCTTCGTGATGGTGGTGGCCGCGGCCGAGGTCGTCGTCGGCCTGGCCATCATCGTGACGATCTTCCGAACCCGCAGGTCAGCGTCCGTCGACGACGCCAACCTGCTGAAGTACTAAGAGGTGACTGATGCAATCTGAAATCGCTCAGATCACCCCTCACGTCGGCGGTGTGATCGGGAACGCCTGGCTGATGATCGCTCTTCCGCTCGTGGGGGCGTTCATCCTGCTGGTGTTCAACAAGTTCACCAACCGCTGGGGCCATCTGCTGGGCGTGGTCATGTCGCTGGCCTCGTTCGTGGTGGCGGTGCTCGCGTTCTTCGAGCTGATCGGGTTCGGCGAGGAGGAGCGCCGCCGGGCGGTGCACCTCTACACCTTCATCCCGGACATGGTCGACATGGGCCTGCTCATCGACCCGCTGTCGATCAGCTTCGCGCTGCTCATCACGGGTGTCGGATCGCTGATCCACATCTACTCCATCGGCTACATGTCGCACGACGAGCACCGGCGCAGGTTCTTCGCGTACCTGAACCTGTTCGTCGCCGCGATGCTCCTGCTGGTGCTGGCCGACAACTACGTGGGCCTGTTCATCGGCTGGGAGGGCGTGGGTCTCGCTTCCTACCTGCTGATCGGGTTCTGGCAGTTCAAGCCCTCGGCGGCGGTCGCGGCGAAGAAGGCGTTCGTCGTCAACCGCGTCGGTGACTTCGGCCTGCTGGTCGGCATGTTCATCATCTGGACGTCGTTCGGCACCCTGGCCTTCAAGGACCTCGGCGCGAAGATCGGCGCTGGTGGCGCCTCCGACGGCACCATGCTCGCCATCGGCCTGCTGCTGCTCCTCGGCGCGTGCGGCAAGTCGGCGCAGCTCCCGCTGCAGTCCTGGCTCCTCGACGCCATGGAGGGCCCGACGCCCGTGTCGGCCCTGATCCACGCGGCGACCATGGTCACCGCCGGCGTCTACCTGGTCGTCCGCTCGGGCGCGTTCTTCTTCCCCGAAGGGTCGGGCGCGGCGCTCGCCGTCGCCATCGTCGGCGCGGCCACGCTGCTCGCCGGTGCGATCATCGGTTGTGCGAAGGACGACATCAAGAAGGGCCTGGCCGGCTCGACGATGTCGCAGATCGGCTACATGATGCTCGGCGCGGGCCTCGGCCCGGCGGGCTACGCCTTCGCGATCGGCCACCTGATCACCCACGGCTTCTTCAAGGCCGACATGTTCCTCGGCGCCGGATCGGTCATGCACGGCATGAACGACGAGGTGAACATGAGGAAGTACGGCGGCCTGCGCAAGTACATGCCGATCACGTTCGTCACGTTCTTCATCGGCTACCTGGCGATCATCGGGTTCCCGCTGCTGTCCGGCTACTTCACCAAGGACGGCATCATCGAGACCGCGGTCCACCACCAGCCGATCCTGGGCTGGCTGGCCGTGCTCGGCGCGGGCATCACCGGCTTCTACATGTCGCGGATGGTCTTCATGACCTTCTTCGGCCAGAAGCGCTGGGCCGACGACGCCCACCCGCACGAGTCGCCGCTCGTCATGACGGTGCCGCTGATGATCCTGTCGCTGGGTGCGCTCGGTCTGGGTGCCTACCTGGTGCTGAGCAACCGCCTGCTGCTGTTCCTGGCCCCTGCCGTCGGCAGGCCGGAAGTGCTGCCGGAGTTCCAGCCCACAGCCCCGTCGGGGCTGGCCACCCTCGCGCTCGTCGCCGTCGGTGTGGTCTTCGCCTGGATGAGGTACGGCCGGGCAGAGGTGCCCTCGGTGCAGCCGCGCGGCTCCTTCCTCACCACGTTCGCCCGCCGTGACCTGTACGGCGACGCCCTCAACGAGTCCCTGTTCATGCGTCCCGGCCAGTGGCTGACCCGCATCGCGGTGTTCTTCGACAACCGCGGCGTCGACGGGCTGGTCAACGGTCTGGCGGCAGGCATCGGCGGGAGCTCGGGTCGCCTGCGCAGGCTCCAGACGGGCTTCGCGCGAACGTACGCGCTGTCCATCCTGATCGGTGCCGCCCTGCTGACCGGCGCCCTGCTCCTCGTTGGGAACATCTGATGTCACCCTGGCTCCCGATACTCATGGCGGTGCCCGTTGTGGGCGCCATCGTGGTGGCCCTGCTTCCCAAGGGCGGCGACAAGCTGGCCAAGCAGGTCACGCTGGCGGTCTCGCTGCTGACGATGGTGCTGACGGGCGTCATGGCCGCCGGGTTCAAGCCCGGTGGCGAGCGCTTCCAGTTCAAGGCGGAGTACGACTGGATCCCGAGCTTCGGCGTGAAGTTCGGGGTCGGCGTCGACGGCGTCGCCCTGGTGCTGATCGCCCTGTCGGTCGTGCTGGTGCCGATCGTCGTCCTGGCCTCCTGGCACGACGCCGACGGCGTCAGGACCGCGGACGGCACGCTGATCACGCCCAAGCGGTCGGTCAAGACGTACTTCTCGCTGCTGCTCGTCCTTGAGACGATGATGATCGGCGTCTTCGCGGCGACCGACGTCTTCCTCTTCTACGTGTTCTTCGAAGCCATGCTGATCCCGATGTACTTCATGATCGGGTCGTACGGCGGCGCCCAGCGGTCGTACGCGGCCGTCAAGTTCCTGCTGTACTCGCTCTTCGGCGGCCTGCTCATGCTGGTCGCGGTCATCGGCCTGTACGTGCTGGCGAACAAGGGCACGTTCATGTTCGAGCCGCTCGTCGGGGCCATCAAGGACCCGACGACGCAGAAGTGGCTGTTCGGCGGCTTCTTCATCGCCTTCGCCATCAAGGCGCCGCTCTGGCCGGTGCACACCTGGCTGCCCGACGCGGCGGCCCAGGCCCCGGCCGGCGCCGCCGTGCTGCTCGTGGGCGTGCTCGACAAGGTCGGCACGTTCGGCATGCTCCGCTTCTGCCTGGAGCTGTTCCCCGACGCGGCCAAGGCGTTCACGATGCCGATCGTCGTCCTGGCGGTCATCAGCATCATCTACGGCGCGATCGTGGCGATCGGCCAGACCGACATGAAGCGGCTCATCGCCTACACGTCGATCTCGCACTTCGGCTTCATCGTGCTCGGCGTCTTCGCCATGTCGTCGGTCGCCCAGTCCGGCGCGGCCCTCTACATGGTCAACCACGGTTTCGCCACGGGCGCGCTGTTCCTCGCCGCCGGGTTCCTCATCGCCCGGCGCGGCTCGCCGTTCATCGCCGACTACGGCGGCGTCCAGAAGGTCGCCCCGGTGCTCGCCGGCTTCTTCCTGGTCGCCGGTCTGGCCGGTCTCTCGCTGCCCGGACTGTCGTCCTTCGTCAGCGAGTTCATGGTGATGATCGGCACGTACTCCAGCGAGGCGCACGGCTCCGGCGCGCTGACGGTGGCCGCGATCATCTCCGCGGTGGCCGTGATCCTGGCCGCCGTCTACATCCTGTGGATGGTCCAGCGCACGCTGAACGGTCCGACCGCCGAGCCGGTCAAGGCGTTCAAGGACCTCAACGCCCGGGAGATCTGGGTGCTGGCGCCGCTGGTCGCGCTGATCATCGGGTTCGGCTTCTTCCCCAAGCCGCTGCTCGACGTGATCAACCCGTCCGTGCAGCAGACGCTGACCAACGTGCACGTACCCACTGCCACCATCGCTGAGAAGGGGACAGGTCAGTGAACGACGTCATCCCAGCGCCGACGATCGAGTACGGCACGCTGGCGCCGTTGCTGATCATCTTCGGCGCTGCCTGCATCGGCGTGCTCGTCGAGGCGTTCGCGCCCCGCTACCTGCGCAAGTCCATCCACGTCCCGCTCACGCTGCTCAGCCTGATCGGCGCGTTCGCGCTGGTCATCCTGCAGGTCATGCGCGGCGTGCCCACCCAGGCCGCCGCCATGGGCGCGGTCGCGGTGGACGGTCCCGCGCTGTTCATCTGGGGCGTGATCATCGTCCTGTCGTTCGTGTCGGTGCTGCTGATCAACGACGAGGGCCACTTCGTGGCCTCGGCGGCGGCCGTGCCGGGCAGCGCGGACGAGGAGGAGGCCGAGGCGGCCGACAACGGCGCCGGGCAGACCGAGGTCTACCCGCTGGTGCTGTTCGCGGTCGGCGGCATGCTGCTCTTCCCGGCCTCGCACGACCTGCTGACGATGTTCGTGGCCCTTGAGGTCATGTCGCTGCCGCTGTACCTGCTGTGCGGCCTGGCCCGCCGGCGCCGCCTGCTGTCGCAGGAGGCTTCGATGAAGTACTTCCTGCTCGGCGCGTTCTCCTCGGCGTTCTTCCTGTACGGCACCGCCATGATCTACGGCTACGCGGGCACCGTCTCGCTGCCCGGGATCAACGCCGCCCTGGCCAAGGGCGCGCTGCTCGACCCGCTGCTCATGGCCGGGCTCGCGCTGCTCGGCGTCGGCCTGCTGTTCAAGATCGGCGCCGCGCCCTTCCAGGCGTGGAAGCCCGACGTCTACCAGGGCGCCCCGACCCCCATCACCGCTCTCATGGCCTCCGGCACGCTCGTCGCGGCCGTCGGCGCCCTGCTGCGGGTGTTCTGGGTCGGCCTGGGCAACCTGGACTGGAACTGGCGGCCGGTCATCTGGGCCGTCGCGGCCCTGACGATGATCGTCGGCTCGATCCTGGCGATCACGCAGACCGACATCAAGCGCATGCTGGCCTACTCCTCCATCGCGCACGCGGGCTTCCTGCTCGTCGGCGTGATGGCGACGTTCGGCTCGGCCGGGCAGAACGCCCAGTCGCTCAAGTCGATCCTGTTCTACCTGGCGGTCTACGGCATCACCACGGTCGGCGCGTTCGCGGTGGTCACGCTCGTGCGCGACCCCGGCGGCGAGGCGGGACACCTGTCGCGCTGGGCCGGGCTCGGCAAGCGATCGCCGGTGCTCGCCGGGGTGTTCGCCTTCTTCCTGCTCGCCTTCGCCGGAATCCCGCTGACCAGCGGCTTCTTCGGCAAGTACGCCGTGTTCGCGGCCGCGCTGAGCAGCGGCACGCAGCCCGGCGACTCGATGGGCGGCTGGATGGCCGGCCTGGTCGTGGTGGGCGTGGTGGCCTCGGCCATCGCCGCGTTCTTCTACGTCCGGGTGATCGTGCTGATGTTCTTCAGCGAGCCCGCGGCCGACGGCCCGGCGATCTCGGTGCCCAGTATGGGGACCGTGGCCGTCATCGCCGTTTCCCTGCTGGTTACCGTAGGAGTGGGGCTCTACCCGGAGACCCTCCTCGGTGTCGCCAACGACGCCGCTTCGGCTCTGTTCATTAGATAAGGGGATCTCGTATGTCTGCGCCGCCCGTGGTTGACCTTCCCATTGAGGACGAACGGTTGGCGCAGGACGTGGCCACCGGATTGGCCGCGGTCGAGAAGCTCCTGCGCTCGTCGGTGGAGAGCGAGGACGCCTTCGTCACGGAGGCGTCCAAGCACCTCATCGAGGCGGGCGGCAAGCGGTTCCGCACGCTGATGGTGCTGCTCGCGGCCCAGTTCGGCGATCCCTCCGCGCCGGGTGTCGTGCCCGGCGCGGTGGTCATCGAACTGACCCACCTGGGCTCGCTCTACCACGACGACGTCATGGACGAGGCCCCGGTGCGCCGGGGATCGCCCTCGGCCAACGCCCGGTGGGACAACACCGTGGCGATCCTCACCGGCGACTACCTGTTCGCCCAGGCCTCGGACCTCCTGGCCGACCTCGGCCCCGAGCTGATCCGCATCCAGGCCCAGACGTTCTCCCGCCTCGTCCAGGGGCAGATCCGCGAGACGGTCGGCCCGCGCGACGGCGAGGACCCCGTCGGCCACTACCTGAGCGTCCTGGCCGACAAGACGGGCTCCCTCATCGCCGCCTCCGGCCGGTTCGGCGCGCTGCTGTCCGGCGCCCCCGCCGACGTCGAGGAGCGGCTGAGCCGCGCCTGCGAGGCCGTCGGCGTGGCCTGGCAGCTCGGCGACGACCTGCTCGACGTGGCCTCCTCGGGCGCCCAGTCGGGCAAGACCCCCGGCACGGACCTGCGCGAGGGTGTCCGTACCCTGCCGGTCCTCTACGCGCTCACCAGCGGCGAGCAGTCGCGGCTGACCGAGCTGCTGTCCGGCCCGGTGCCGGAGGAGCACGTGGAGGAGGCGCTCACCCTGCTGCGGGCCCACCCGGCCATGGAGCGGGCCCGCGCCGAGCTGACCGCCTGGATCGACCGGGCCCGCGTCGACCTCTCCGCCCTGCCCGACATCCCGGCCAGGGCGGCGTTCCTAGCTCTCTGCGACTACGTGGTCGAGCGTTCGGGCTGACCGCCTGACCCGGGCGGCCGTCCGTGCCGCCCGGAAGCTGTCGTAGGTGAAGATGGCCAGGGCCAGCCACACGATCGAGAACCCGATCCACCGGCTGGGCGGCATGACCTCGCCGGCGATCGTCACCCCCACCACGAACTGCAGGATCGGCGCGATGTACTGCAGCACCCCGACGGTGCTCAGCGGCACCCGGATCGCCGCCGCGCCGAAGAAGATGAGCGGCACGGCCGTGATGATCCCGGCCCCCACCAGCAGCAGCGCGTGCCCGACGCCCTGCTGGCCGAACGTGGCCTGCCCGGCGAACTCCAGATAGATCAGGTACCCGAGCGCGGGCAGCAGCAGCACCAGCGTCTCGACGGCCAGGCTCTCGGTGGCGGCCACGTTCGCCTGCTTCTTGACCAGCCCGTACACGCCGAAGCTGACGGCGAGCGTGAGCGCGATCCAGGGCAGCCTGCCGTAGTCCAGGGTCAGCACGACGACAGCCAGCGCCGCGAACCCGACCGCCGTCCACTGCAGCGGACGCAGCCGCTCCCGCAGCACCAGCACCCCGAACAGCACGCTGACCAGCGGGTTGATGAAGTACCCGAGGGCGCTCTCGACGACGTGGCCGGTGTTGACCGCGTAGATGTAGGTGCCCCAGTTGACGGTGATGACGATGGCGGCGATCGTCAGCAGGACGAGCTTGCGCGGTTGCCGGGCCAGCTCCCTGAACCAGCTCCAATGCCGGCGCACGGCCAGCACGACGGCGACGGCGACCAGGGACCAGACCATCCGATGAGCCAGGATCTCCACGGCTCCGGACGGTTTGAGCAGCGGCCAGTACAGGGGGAAGAGCCCCCACATGGTGTAGGCGGCGATCCCGAACAGTACACCGCGCCGAAGGTCAGGCATGTAACCTATTTTCGGGCCTTACCAGCTTAAATACAAATGTGTGTCACTATACGGGAATGTTTAGGCATCCTTAACTGTTCGGGCGTTGTGTAGGCGCAATCCCGCCACCCTCGCCACGCCGCCGCCCGCGGCGCTTGCGTAGGGTGGAGACACCTGATGGAGGTGGCACGATGGGCTGGCTGTTCGGCGGCAACAAGACATCGATGGTCCGACCCGAGGACGCTCTGCCGGGCCGCTCGGAGGCGATGCCCGTGCCCGCGCGGCACGCGGTTCTCGACGCCCCGCTCGCCCCGCCGTACCCCTCGGGCCTGGAGGTGGCCGACTTCGGGCTGGGCTGCTTCTGGGGGGCCGAGCGCAAGTTCTGGCAGACGCCGGGGGTGGTCACCACCGCCGTCGGCTACCAGGGCGGCTACACCCCCAACCCGACGTACGAGGAGGTCTGCAGCGGCCTCACCGGGCACACCGAGGCCGTCCGGGTGGTGTTCGACCCGGCCCAGGTGTCGTACGAGGAGCTCCTGAAGGTCTTCTGGGAGGCCCACGACCCGACCCAGGGCATGCGGCAGGGCAACGACACGGGCACCCAGTACCGGTCGGCGATCTACTACCACTCGCCGGAGCAGGAGAAGGCGGCGGAGACGTCCCGCGCCGCCTACCAGCAGGTCCTCACCCAGGCCGGCTACGGCACCATAACCACCGAAATAGCCCAGGCCAAGCCTTTCTACTACGCCGAGGACTATCACCAGCAATACCTGTACAAAGTCCCCAACGGCTACTGCGGCATCGGCGGAACGGGCGTGGCTTGCCCCGTCGGTCTGACCTCCGGCGAAGCCTGACCTGTCGAACGCGGGCCGTGCCGCCAGGGCGGCCCGCGTTCGGGGACACATGAGCCCGTCCATCAGGTCGTGGAAGACGCGGTCCACAATGCGGATAGTGGAAGAGCGCGCATGCGGTCCCCGAAAGGAAGCGTTTCCTGGCCCGCGTACAGGACGTACCCGGCAATGAGCCGGTCGCCCAGTTTGCGGGCCAGATGCTGCAAGCCTCTGAAGTCATCGGCACGTACGGTTTCGGTCGCCTTGACTTCGATGCCGATGATCTCGCCAGAGGCTCGTTCGAGTATGCCGTCGACTTCGACCCCATCTCGATCTCGGTAGTGATAGAGCTGTACAGGCTCCTCAGACCACGTGAGCTGGCGGGCCAGCTCGCCGAGGGCGAAGTTCTCGATCAGCGGACCCACGGGTGCCGTTATGTCGGACACGCGGGACGGGGTCAGGCCTGCCAGATGGGCGCCAAGTCCAGAATCGACCAGCAGCAGTTTGGGTGTCGCGATCGCGCGTGTGGTCGCGTTGGATGACCAGGCCGGAATCCGTCTGATGACGTACACCAGGTCGAGCAGGTCGATATAGCGCTTCACGGTGTTTCGAGGTAGCCCGAGATCGCGGCTGATGTTGTCGATCACAGTCAAGCCGCCCATCCGTCCAGCGAGGATGTTGAGCAGACGCCGCATATCGGCGGGTCGCTCGATATCGGACATCTGCTTGACGTCTCGGTTGATCAGATCGGAGATGTAGGACTCGAAGAAACGGGCTCTTCTGCGATGGGACGGGCGGTGGACGGCCTCCGGGTAGCCCCCGCGTAGCGCGCGATGCAAGTAGTCCGGACGACGCAGCCCGGCAGCCGCGACCTTGAGATCAGGACCTTGCCGGAATGCCTCGTCCACGAAGCTGTCGTCGCTCCGTTCGATCTCCCCCTGGGAGAGCGGCCAGAGTTCGATTGTCTCGGATCTACCGGGAAGCGCGTCCGGCAAGTCCCGGAGGCCCAGAAGCCGGGCGGATCCCGTCAGCAAGAAGCGCCCTGGCCGTGGATCGGCGTCTACTTCCCGCTTTATGGAGAGAAGGAGATCCGGTACGCGCTGGATCTCATCGATGAGAAGAAGTCCGTCATGATGCACGACCCCATCGGGATCCTGTCTCGCCGCCGCGCGTACGGCTGCCTGATCCAGGTAGATCTCGCCGGCTCCTGCCGTCTGACGCACGATGGCCTCGGCCAGAGTGCTCTTGCCGACCTGCCGGGCGCCATTGATCACCACTACACGGGTGTCGGTGAGGGCTTCCATCGCCATGGCCTCCGCGCGACGAGGGAAGAGCGTGAGTTCATCCGTGTCCACGGAGCGGAGAATACTCCGCGCCGCCATGGCCTGCTGGCAGATTTGCCGTATCTATCTTGGCAGATCTGCCGCATGGTGTCTGGCTGATCTGCCGAGCCGAGGCCCGGCCCCTCCGGTCAGAAGTGCGGGAGGAGACGCCGAACAAGATTGCGAGCTGTTCGCCCCAACCTCCTCCGAAGCACTGTCAAAGGTGCCGCCTGCTTCGGTCTTACGCCACAGGACGCGCCGACGCCTGAACCGAAGCGCTACCCACAGCAGTGCCTGTGCACAGTCACCACCGGCTACTGCGGCATCGGCGGCGTGGGTGTCGTCTGTCCGGTTGGCCTGACGTCCGGTGAGGCGTGACCTGCCCCATGCTGGGTCGCCCACGGGTGGACAAAAGGTCCACTAGGCTCATTTGGTGATTTCCTGCCGTGCGATCGTCCCTGCGGAGCTGGACCGTGTGACCTCGTGGGTCGTGACGGAGCCCGTCGGTTGGATCTCCGCTGACCGTTACCTCGCAGAACTGGCCGAGAACATGTACCGGTCGGAGTGGACGTGGATCGCCGAGGTCGGTGACCGGGTCGTGGGACGTGCGCTGTGGTGGGGTCCGAGGGACGGCGCGCACCCGGTCGCGCTCGACTGCCTCGACGTGGATCCCGCCGTGGGCGATCGCATCGTCGTCGCCACCGAACTGATCAGGGCCGCACTGGCAGTGTTCCCGCAGCCGGTGCAGTACGCGATCAAGGCGTCCGGCGGCTGGCGGGACGATCCGGTCACCTCGGCGGCCGTGGAATGGCGGCGAACGGCAGCGCACGCGGCCGGCCTCACCCGGGAGGTCGAGCGGCTGCAGTTCGAGTGGGCGCCGGCCGACGGGGTGCCCTCAGCGGCCGGGGCGCTGCGGTTCGCCGAGGCGTCCGATGAGGAGTTCCTGGCGGTGTTCAGGAGAATCGCCGAGGGCAGTCTGGACTTTCAGACCCGAACGAACGTAGCGGCCAAAGGCGTGGACGCGACCGCGCGCGAAGAGATGGACTTCTATCTCGGCGCGCCGGGCAAGCGGGAGTGGTGGCGGATCGCCTACACGTACGAGGGCGAGGTGGCAGGCATGGCGATTCCCTCGGCGACGCCGTACAGCGTGAACGTCGGATATCTCGGGGTGGTCCCGGAGTTCCGGGGGCGCGGATACGTGGACGAGGTACTCGCCGAGATCACCCGCATGCATGCGGCCAACGGAGAGTCGCGCATCACAGCCACCACCGACGTGGGCAACGCGCCGATGGCGGCCGCGTTCCTGCGCGCCGGGTACCGCAACACGGAGATCCGGATCAACCTCTCCAACGACCTCCAGTCCTGAGGATTCGTTGCCGGGAGCGGAACGCTACCAAGGGCAATGCCCTGTACAAAGCCGCCACCGGCTACTGCGGCATCGGCGGCACGGGCGCGGCTTGTCCGGTCGGCCTGACTTCCGGCGAGGCGTAGACCGGCCGAATTGGCTAGATCGTGGCCCATGGTCGCCGGCACGTCCGGCGTAGATCATGGGTCAGCGTCGTTTTCGGCGACAGCCTTCATCCCAGGGGCAAGGCGGTGCTGCGTGGGCCGCTATGCACTGCTGCCGCGCTCATCCTGAGCATCTTGGGGGTAATGCCCGTAGTGCCGCTGCTGCCGGCGTCCGTAGCAGCCCAGGCCCGCGAATAGGACGCCCATGAAAACGGCACCGCCGAGGCAGGCGAGCAAGGAAGTCAGCGTCAAGGCGTGTCCCGCCCCGAGCGCGGCGCTCGTCAACACGAAGAAGCCCATGAGCCCACCGAAGGCAGAGCCCGCGATCAAGCCGAGGCGCACAGGATGAGCCGCAGCGAACCGCTGACCTCGATTCGGCTTTACATCGCCCCCCAGGAACGCGTCTACTCGCCAGTACCAGTTCACAAAGAGCCTCAACAGGTGCACGGGTGATCCCTTTCATGCCTCCGGTGGGGTGCTCCCGCTCCAGGATGATCGCTGTGCCGCGCGTCAGGCGGTGAGTGGCCGAGGTGGAAGCCTCATCGCCCCGCCCGCCATCGACCCAGGACAGCCGAGCAGATCAGAGCCACGGGGTCAAGGTCGTTCGTCCAGTGGGGGCGCCCCACCTTGACCTCGTGAGCCAAGAGAGTTGCGCATCCGCATCTACAGCGCCCGGTGACAACTGCTGAGAAGACCTGAGCCCAATGATTTGCCAGCCGGGGAGAGTTGGGTGTCCAAGGCGTTGCGTGGTCGTCAGCCGCTCACGTGGACCAGGTCCGGGAGACATCTATCCAGATCGGGGTGCCGCATCACTTGCTCCGATCTGGGAGCCTGAGGGGATCACGATCCGACGAAGCGCAGAGATTTCGGCACGGCCGCCACGCTGGCCCGCATCGCCGGCTCCCAGCGTCGGTTGGAGGCCGTCTCGCCCGCGCGTGAAGTCGCCAGGCCGGCTGTGGTGTAGGTCGATCTTGCGAGCCGCGGCGGTCCGCACCTCGTTCGCTCATCCCGACCTCTGGGGCAGCGGTGGAATCCATGGTCCTGATGAGGGCCGCCTTCGGCCATGTGCGCCCGTTCGATGCAGGTGATCCTGCTTGCGTTTATTTCGTTTGTTGCGGATACTGCGAAGTGGGGGTGACGTCATGACTGACGTGCAGGCCAAGCGAGTTCAGCCGGGAAGCATCGATGCCGAGGTGGCCGCTCGGGCGGTCCGCCGGATCAAGGATTACCTCATGCGATATCCCGAGCAGCCGACCGTGCAGGTCGTCGGTGAGCACGGGGGAGAGGACCCCTTGATCCTGCCTCGTGAAGCAGTGACGCTGCTCGCCTTCATCCTTGCCCAAGCAGCTGAGGGGCGCGGAGTCACGGTGATTCCGTCCCATGCTGAGCTGACGACACAGCAAGCGGCGGACATGCTGAACGTCTCACGCCCGTACGTCATCAAACTTCTGGAAGCGGGAGAGATTCCGTTCCGGTTGATTGGCAAGCACCGTCGAATCAAGTACGAGGACCTCCAGGAGTACAGGCGTCGCGATGACGCCAAGCGCCGGACCGCGGCCGACGAACTCGCTGCGCTGGGGCAAGAGTTGGGCATCTGAGCCATGACATTCGTGGTGGTCTACGACGCAAACGTGTTGTACGGCAACCACCCCCCGTGACCTGCTCATTCGCCTCGCCATGACAGCACGGGTGCAAGCCAGGTGGACCAACGGCATCCTCGACGAGATGCAGCGCAACCTCGCCGCCAACCGCCCCGACATTCCTGCGGAAAAGCTCGACAAGCTCCGCCGGCTGATGAACTCCGCTGTCCGCGACTGCCTCGTCGAGGGGTATGAGCCACTGATCGAAGGGCTGAAGCTTCCCGACGCTGACGATCGACATGTGCTGGCCGCAGCGATCAAGGTGGGCGCGAAGGCCATCGTCACGTCGAATCTCAAGGACTTCCCTGCCGAATACTTGGCTCCATGGGACATCGAGGCGAAGTCGCCCGACGACTTCGTCCTCGACCAGATCGACTTGGACGGAAGGGTCGTCTGGGCGTGTGTGCAGCAGATTGCGGACTCACGGATCAGCCCGCCGGAGACCGTTGAGGATGTCCTCGATGCCTTGGAGGCGGCCGGCCTCGTTGAGGCTGTCGCTGCCCTGCGAGCTGGATGAAGCCTCTTCGGGCTGGTTCTGCAGCACGAAGTGAACGGCTGCCACCAGCAGCGGCGGTACAGGGCCCCCAACGGCTACTTGTCCGGTCGGGGCGACATCTGGCGAGGTGGAGGCCGGCCCATGGTCGGCTGGTACGTCCGGGGCGATCATGGGCCGGGGGCAGTCAGCGGGTGAGGGTGGCGGCCTTGACCTGGTGGAGGTGGATCACCACGTCGAAGGAGCGGCTCAGGGACGCCTGGACGGCCTGGTCGGGTGACCAGAAGCCGCCGCCGATGAGCCGGGTGGGCCGGGCCTGCGCCAGCCACGTCCGTGCCGTCCGCGGAGCCGTACGCGTGTCCAGCATGAAGTCGCGGTAGCGCACCTGGTCCAGGACGTACTCGTTGTAGTCGGGGCCCGCGGCGGGGACCCAGCCCTTGCACGTCCCCGGCCGTTCGGCGGGCTTGACGTCGTCGGGGCAGCCGGTCTCGGAGCTGGAGAAGTTGTAGCCGCCCTGGTCGAAGCTGGTGCCGACGGTGACGAAGCGGTCGCCGAGCCGCTTGCGCAGCTCGCCGCCCATCGGGGCCGGCACGAACGTGGTGTCGATCGCGGTGTAGCTCAGGTGCGCGTTCAGCCCGGACACCTGGATCTTGGCGCCCGTCGTACGGTTCCACCAGGTGACGTTGTCGGCCAGCACCTGGTCCCGGTAGATCGCCGCCTGGCGGCGGCCGTCCGCGGTGGCCTGGTCGAAGGCGAAGTCGGTGAAGGTCTGCGACAGCGCGCGGGCGTGCTGGACCGTCCATCGGTCGGCGCCCTCCTTCTGGAGGAGCTTCAGGGCCTGGGTGGCCCGCTCGGCCTTGTCCTGCCGGGTCTCCAGCGGCACGGCCAGCGCCTGCGCCATGTACTCGCCGGCGTTCTTCGTGGTGGGGCGCAGCCCGTCGTACAACTGGGTGAGCTGGGGCAGCAGGGCGGGTCGGTGCTGCTTGGCGTAGGCCAGCACCTTGTCGAAGAGGACGTCGCCGGGGTAGAGCAGGTCGGCGCCCATGAACTGGACCTTCTTGGTGTGGCCGGCGTTGTAGGCGCGCATCCACCGGACCAGGTCGAGGAACTCGCGGTTGTCGAACAGGTCGTAGGGGCCCTTGACCTCGTCGTGGAAGATCGCCTGCGGGTCGCCCTGGCCGTACAGAACATAATCATTCAGGCGCAGGCCGGTGCTCCAGCTCAGCTCGCGGGCGAACGTGGTGAATCCTTTCTCCCTCACCAGGTAGCGGAACAGCCGCTGGTTGAGGGTGTAGAACTCGGCGGTGCTGTGGGTGGCCTCGCCCACGCCGACCACCTCGGCCTGGCCCACCATGGCGCCGAAGGCGTCCAGGTCGTGTCCCCGGGCGCCCGGGGAGGTGGAGACCAGCGGCTTGGCCACGCTGTCGAGCGCGGACACCACGCCGGTGTCGGCCGACGCCGGGGTGGCGGTCCCGGCGAGGGTCACGGCGGCCAGGCAGCTGAGGGCAAGAATCTTCATGACGTTTCCTGATATGTGAAGGGGATTGTTGGGGCAGGTCCGAATCTGCCGGGCAGCGCTGACAGCCGGTTGAAGGTCGGCTGACGGCGGCCCGGGGCGTTGTCAGCTCAGATCCGGGGGCCGAGGAAGCAGCCGCCGGAGGCGTCGATGACCTGGCCGGTCACCCACCGCCCGGCCTCGGAGGCGAGGAAGGCGACCACGTCGGCGATGTCGTCGGGCTGACCGACGCGCGGGATGGCGTTGCCGGTGCCGACCATCTGCTGGACCTCGGGCTTGCCGAGCATCCACGGGTTCATGTCGGTGACCGTCGGGCCGGGCGCGACGGCGTTGACCGTGATGCCCCGCGCGCCCACCTGCTGCGCCAGCGAACGGCTGAGCACCTCGATGCCGACCTTGCTCATCGCGTACGGCGCCTCGGGCATCGCGATCCTGGTCGCCGCGGTGGTCACGTTGACGATCCGGCCGCCGTCGTTCAGCAGGGGAAGCGCCCGCTGGATGATGAACAGCGGCGCCTTGGTGTTGATCGCGATCAGCCGGTCGAACGCCTCGGGGGTGATGGCCTCGACCGGGCCGCCGGTGTTGACGGCGGCGTTGTTGACCAGGATGTCCAGGCGTGCCTGCCCGGTCCGCGCGGTGAGGCCCGCCTCCAGTCCGGCGAACAGGGTGTCGACGTCGCCGGGCGCGCCCAGTTCGGCCCGCACCGGGAAGGCCCGGCCGCCGTCCTTCTCGATCAGCTGCACGGCCTCCAGGGCCGCGTTCTCGTTGCTGCCGTAGTGCACGGCGACCAGCGCGCCCGCGGCGGCCAGCCGCCGCGCCACGGCCCGGCCGATCCCCCGCGAAGCCCCGGTCACCAGCGTCGTCTTTCCTGCCAGGTGCATCATTTCGTCACTCCTGAATCATCTGACTTGTCCGGTGACCAGGATCCGGGCACTAAATAGCCCGAAACAATGACAAAATGCGCAAGGCAGAATTAACCCCGAAGGCAACGTGAGGGGGCGTTGTGGAGCTTCGCGACATCGAGATATTCCTGGCCCTGGCCGAAGAGCTCCACTTCGCCCGCACCGCCGAACGGCTGCACGTCACCCCGGCCCGGATCACCAAGGCGATCCAGAAGCAGGAACGTCAGATCGGCGGCCTGCTCTTCGAACGGACCCCGCGGTCGGTACGACTCACGCCACTCGGCAGGCAGCTCCGCGACGATCTCTGGCCGATCTACAGCGGCCTCCAGGAGAGCATGCGCCGGGCCAGGCTGGCCGCCGAGGGCATCACCGGCGTGCTGCGCGTCGGCATGATCCCGCACAATTCGCACGACCTGCGGCCCTACTGGGACGCGTTCCGCAGCAACCATCCCCAGTGGAAGCTGCAGATCCGCATCTCCCCCTTCGCCGATCCGTTCGCCGGGTTGCGGCGCGGCGACATCGACGTCCTCGTCGCGTGGCTGCCCGTCGAAGAACCCGACCTGACCACGGGGCCGGTCCTGTTCACGGACCCGCGCCTGCTGGCCGTGGCCGCCGACCACGAGCTCACCCGGCACACCGCCGGCCTGCTGGACATGCTCGCCGACTTCCCGCACGTGGACGCTCCGTCCAGGCCCGACTACTGGGCGAACGGCTTCCTCCCGGCCCGGACTCCGGTGAGCCAGCGGATCGAGCGCGGCCCTCTGGCGCGTACCACCGAGGAGATCCTTTCCCTGGTCACCACCGGAGAGACGGTCAGCCTCGTCGCCCACCACATGAGGCGGTACTACCTGCGGCCGGACATCACCTACCTGCCGCTCCGGGACGACGATCCGCTGAGGTTCGCGCTGGTGTGGTCGACCGAAGCGGAGAACGACCAGATTCGCGCCCTCGCCCAGACCGTCCGCGACCTCGGCCCCCTCGACCTGCGCACTCTCTGACCGTCGAGCATCACGCTCATCCGAGGGACGCCGCGGCTGGCTGGCCGGCGTATATTCGGGACCGACGCGGACATCAGATTGTGTTCTGACATAGACTGCGGGAGTGAGCACCAGTCATTCCGACGCAGTGACCTTCTCCGATCTGTCGAGGAATCCGCGAGCGGTCGCGGAACGGGCCGCACGTCTTGGACGGGTACGTGTCACGCATCGAGACGCTCCGGACTTCTACCTCACCGCAGCTGGTCGTGAAGAAGAGAGGGAACGGACGCTCGCCACCGCCTCGCGCTTGTTCCTTGCGTTGATCAAGCACGATCCCACCGCGAGCGCCCTGGTCATCGCCATGCCAGAGGTCTTCCCGTGGGTTCGCCACCTGTCGTCCACCGAACTGCGTGCCTTCACGCTGGAATTGGCCGAGGCGCTCTCGGATGCGGCTGAACTGGATGTCGACGCCACCAGCCAAGAGGTCATAGCGGGCTGGCGAGCCACTGCGAGGATCAAGGCGGATCCTGCCCACTACGCCGAGGCTCGTAAGGCCACGAGCGGCGACTTCGGGCCGGTGCAGGTTTCCGTATGAGCTGTGCAGATCTGTGCCAGGACGGGCGGGGGCGCGGTCGCTCACGGCTGCTCGCGTCGTCGCCCGGTTCGTCGCTTGTGGTGGGGGTCAGAACTTGCCCGTCTGTACCTCTATGCGGTGTCCCAGTTGCCTGCTCAGCTCCGTGTGGAAGCTGACGCTGAGAGGTGGCCATCCCCAGAAGTCGAAGGCGAGGGCCCCGAGGTCGAAACCGGACCCGAACTGCCACTCGGTGACCGGGACGGAGGCTCCGCACGAGGAGCAGGTGACACTCCCTTCACCGGTCTCCTTCCAGGTGCCGATGCCGTCGCTGAACGGCTGCCAGGCCGCCTGGTCCGCCTCCCACGCGTTCGGGTAGTCGATGATCACGGTGGTCGTGTCGCATCGCGGGCAGATCGCGCAGTCCGCCTCGCTCGTCCCCTGGCCTCCGACGTGGTAGTCCCGCCCGACGATGACCGCCACCGGGCCCGGTATCCACGACGGGTCCGATGAGTCGGCCACTGCCCGTTCCCAGTTGGGGCCGGGCTCGTATCCGTCGTCCACTTGCATGCTGTACATGCCGTCGCTGGACCTTTCGCGCGTGATCAGCCCTTCGCCGACCATCCAGTCGACCACCCGCTGCGCGAGCGACTCAGCCTCTTGGCCGGTCACCTCGACATCGACGATCCGCTCGAAGTAGTCACCCATGGTCCTTCAACTCCTCCTCGATCAATGATTCCCACTGTGCCACCCGCTGAGAGTGCGTGGCGGCGGGCTGCACGCCGTAGAGCCTTACACGGACGCCTACTGTCGAAGGTCGGCCGTCGCGGGAGCGGCTGGGACGGCGGGATTCGAGGCCATGCCCAGGCGGAACGCAGGACGAAGGCCAGGAGCAGCACCTCGATTCCGATGGAGAGGCCGTAGATCGCCGGGGCCCGCGAACCTCCGCCACCGCGAAGCGGTCACCGCCTGCCTGCGGAGGGCCGGCTTCCCGGTCTTGATGGCGACGCACGCCCACTGGTTGCTCGACAGCTATGTCTACGGTTTCGCCCTGCAGGAAGCCAGCCTGCCGTTCGACACCGCCGGTGAGTTCGCGGACATGGCCGAGGACGTCTTCCTGCCCCAGCTTCCTCCTGACGAGTTCCCCTACCTCAACGAGTCCGCCGCGGTGCTCGCCGCTGCGGGCTACGACCCGGCGGAGGAGTTCACCTTCGGCCTCGACCTCGTCCTAGCCGCCCTCGAGTCCCTGAGAGTGCCTACGTGAGCCTCCATCCGTGATGTCGTTCATGTGATCGTGTGAATTTTTAGTGTTACCGCCAGTCAGCGGGTCCAGTTGTGCTGGGATGGCGCGACGACGAGCAGACCCAGACCGACATCGACTTTCTGGCCGCGCGGCTCAGTGAGCCGTTTTCATCCCCGTGCGGTGAGTTGCTGATCACAGCATCATCGCGAGGTTGACGTTCGCCTGATGACATGGCGAAACCCCTGGTAGACGGGTTGATCACCACAATCACGTCCGCCACCACCAGGGGCCTCAGATGCTGTTCTACCGCGCTGCCGTCGATTTGTCGCGCCGAACCCTGAACTACGTCGCCGGCCTCATCCGCCGTCACCGCAAGTCCATCGGATCGACCTGGCGACTGCTCAACCCCGAACAACAGGCCCTGCTTGTACTGGTCTACCTGCGCAAAGGCGAGACGTTCCCCGAACTCGGAGCCGGGTTCGGGATCTCCACCGCGACGGCCTGGCGGTATGTGGAGGAGACAGTGACGCTGCTGTCGGCACGCTCGCCCAAACTCAGGCAGGCGCTGCGCCGGGCCAAGCAGGACGGCCTGCACTACCTGGTGCTGGACGGCACCCTGATCCACATCGACCGGATCGCCGCCGACCGGCCCTACTTCTCCGGCAAGCACCGTGTGCACGGCAT